>CAUBHZ010000063.1 GCA_958435885.1 uncultured Intestinimonas sp.
CCTCCACCGGCGCGGAGATCCAGGCCCTGGCCCTGGAGCGCGACTTCGACCTCATCCTCATGGACATCGAGATGGAGACCACCACCGCCGGCATCCGGGCCACCGAGCGCATCCTGGAACAGAAGCCGGCGGCCAAGATCCTCTTCCTCACCGCCCATGAGACCGACAACATGATCCTCACCTCCATGGGTGCCGGCGCCGTGGACTACATCGTCAAGGGCTGCGACGACGCCGAGCTCTTCCGCCACATCCGGGGCGCCTACTCCGGCCAGGCCCTGCTGGACGGCAAGATCCAGAACCTTCTCTTGAAGGAGTACTCCCGGCTGCGCACCTCGGAGCGCTCCCTCCTTTTCTTCATCAGCACCGTCTCCCAGCTCACCGCCGCCGAGCGGGAGCTGGTCCGCCTCCTGCTGGAGGACCGGAAGATCAAGGAGATCGCCGCCATCCGCTGCGTGGAGGTGGTCACCGTCAAGACCCAGATCAAAAGCCTCCTCCACAAGTTCGGCTGCACCCGGACCAAGGAGATCGTCAACACCATCCGGGAGCTGAACGTGACCCATCTGTTCTGACCCCACACCGCCATAGAAAGGAAGATCCGCATGGACTACTATCACATTTCCGCCCAGGACCTGGGCAAGGACGCCAAGATCCCCGTGGTCAAGCTGGGGGACTCCGGCGAGGTCTTTTACGAGATCGCCATGGAGATGGTGAACACCATCAAGGCCCACAACGAAAAGGGGGAAAAGACCGTCTTCATCTGCCCCGTGGGCCCCGTGGGACAGTACCCCATCTTCGTCCGCCTGGTGAACCGGGACCGGATCAGCCTGAAAAACTGCTGGTTCATCAATATGGACGAGTACCTCAACGACGACGACACCTACATCGAAAAGGAGAGCCCCCTCTCCTTCCGGGGCTTCATGGAGCGCACCGTCTACACCAAGGTGGACCCCGACCTCCTCATGCCCCCCGAGCAGCGGGTCTTCCCCGACCCCTCCGACCCCGGCAAGGTGGACCGGCTCATTGAGGAGTTGGGCGGCGTGGACATCGCCTTCGGCGGCATCGGCATCAACGGCCACCTGGCCTTCAACGAGGCCCGTGAGGACCTGACCGCCCAGGAGTTCGCCGCCCTGGGCACCCGGGCCCTCACCCTCACCCCCGAGACCCGCACCGCCAACGCCATCGGCGACCGCTGCGGCGCCATCGACGCCATGCCCCACCGGGCCGTCACCATCGGCATCAAGCAGATTCTGGGCGCCCGGAAGGTCCGCCTGGGGGTCTTCCGGGAGTGGCACCGCTCCGTGGTCCGCCAGGCGGCCTACGGCGAGGTGACCGCCCACTTCCCCGCCAGCCTCCTCCAGAACCACCCCGACGCCGTCATCTTCACCAACGTCCTGGCCGCCGGGCAGCCCTTCTGAGGCCCGCTATGAAGAGAACCCGCTTTACCAACGGCCGGGTCTATGTGGACGGCCGCTTTCAGGACACCGACCTGCTGGTGGAGGACGGCCGCATCGCCGGGTTCGGCGGCAGGGCCGACGAGACCGTGGACCTGGGGGGCCGGCTGCTGGTCCCCGGCTTTCTGGACCTCCACACCCACGGCGGCGACGGCGTGGACGTGAACGCCGCCACGGCGGAGGACCTGGCCAAAATCGGACGGTTCTTCGCCCGCAACGGCACCACCGGCTGGCTGTGCTCCATCCTCACCGACACCGAGGAGCAGACCCTCTGGTGCATCGGCCAGGCCAGCGCCGCCATGGCCGCCCCCGTTACCGGCGCCCAGCTCATGGGCATCCATTTGGAGGGTCCTTTCCTCTCCACGGAGTACAAGGGCGCTATGCCGGAGCGCCTGCTCCAGAAGGGCAATGCGGAGCTTTTCCGCAAATACCAGGACGCCGCCGGCGGGGCGGTGCGCTATATGACCGTCTCCCCCGAGGTGGAGGGGGTGGTGGACATGATCGGTGAACTCTCCGGCCACGTCACCATCGCCATCGGCCACTCGGGCGCCGACTACGAGACGGCCTGCGCCGCCATCGACAAGGGCGCCGCCTGCTGCACCCACACCTTCAACGCCATGGGCCTCTTCCACCAGCACCGGCCCGGAATCATGGGGGCAGTGCTGGAGCGCCCGGTGATGTGCGAGGCCATCTGCGACGGCCGGCACCTCCACCCCGGCTCCGTCCGGATGCTCCTGGCCTGCAAGGGCTGGGATAAGGTAGTGGCCATCACCGACTCCATCCAGGCCGCCGGCCTCCCCGACGGCCACTACAAGCTGGGGGTCAACGACGTGGTGGTGGTGGACGGCGACGCCAAGCTGGCCGAAAACGGCGTCCGGGCCGGGTCCACCCTCACCACCGGACAGGCCCTCAAAAACCTGGTTCAATTCACCAGGGAGAGCGTGGAAAAAGTGCTCCCCCTGCTCACCAGCAACCCCGCCCGCCTCATCGGCATGGACTACCGCAAGGGCTCCATCGCCCCCGGCAAGGACGCCGACCTGGCGGTGCTGGATGATCAACTGAACGTGACCGCAACCTATGTGGCGGGGCAATGCGTCTTCGCCGCCCAAGAATAAGGAGGAAATGATTATGCCGCTGGTACCCCTGAGACCTCTGATGGAGGCCGCCGAGCAGTACAACTACGCCCAGGGCGCCTTTAACGTCAACGCCGTGGCCCAGGCCAAGGCCGTCATCGAGA
Source organism: uncultured Intestinimonas sp. (assembly GCA_958435885.1). Next base: position 2,689 of record CAUBHZ010000063.1, read on the forward strand.
TGCACGAGACCTTCCGCTCCCCCGCCATTCTGCAGGGCGCCGACCTGGCCAACGCCTTCATGGGCGGCCGGGTGGACTTCGCCAACGGCACCCTGGAGGACAAGAAGAAGGGCGCCCGCAACATCGCCGCCGCCGTGAAGAAGTACGGCGAACACTCCCCCATCCCCGTGGTGCTCCACCTGGACCACGGCAAGGACTTCGACTCCTGCGTGGCCGCCATCGAGGGGGGCTACACCTCCGTCATGATCGACGGCTCCTCCCTCCCCCTGGAGCAGAACATCGAGCTCACCCGTGAGGTGGTCAAGTACGCCCACGCCCGGGGCGTCTCCGTGGAGGGCGAGCTGGGGGTGCTGGGCGGACAGGAGGACCACGTCTTCGCCGCCACCTCCACCTACACCAACCCCTTGGACGCCGTGAAGTTCATCCAGGAGACCGAAGTGGACGCCCTGGCCATCTCCTACGGCACCCAGCACGGCGCCAACAAGGGTAAGAACGCCAAGCTCCGCCGGGAGATCCCCATCGCCATCAAGGAGTGCATCAACCGCCTGGGCATCTTCTGCGCCCTGGTGTCCCACGGCTCCTCCACCGTGCCCCAGTACATCGTCAAGGAGATCAACGACCTGGGCGGCGACATCCAGAACGCCTACGGCATTGACGTCAACGAGCTCATGGCCGCCATCCCCTGCGGCATCCGTAAGATCAACGTGGACACCGACATCCGTCTGGCCGTCACCCGCAACATGAAGGAACTTTTTGCCCAGAAGCCCGAGCTTCAGAAGAGCCCCTCCATCGGCGGCGTCTACGCCCTCCTGGAGGAGAAAAAGTCCGCCTTCGACCCCCGTGTCTTCTTCCCGCCCATCATGGACACTGTCCTCACCGGCAATGTGCCCGACGACGACGTGGCCCTCCTCATGAGCCGGGTGGAGGCCGGCGTGAAGGAGGCCGTGGGCTCCCTCATCGTGGGCTTCGGCTCCTACGGCCGGGCTCCCCTGGTGGAGCAGAAGTCCCTGGAGGACATGATCGCCTTCTACAAGAAGTAAGGGGGAACGGACATGAAGCATCTCTATCTGAACCTGAAGCGCTTTGACGTGCCGGTGGAGTTCGGCGGCGTCAACCGCATCGCCCCCGTGGCCGACTGGGGCAGATACATCGTGGAGCACACTCAGGAGGGTCTGAAGAAGTATGACCCCGCTGAGGCGGAGTTCGTCCAGTACTTCCCCGAGGCCCACATCCTGGGGGCCGTGGCCGCCCGGTGTGAGAACAGCCCCGTGCAGGTGGGCTCCCAGAGCGTCTACCGCATGAACACCGCCGTGGGCGGCAACTTCGGCGCCTTCACCACCAACCGCCCCGCCTCCATCGTCAAGGCCATGGGGTGCACCTCCACCATCATCGGCCACTGTGAGGAGCGCAATGACAAGGCCGGCATCCTGGCCGAGGCGGGGGTCACCGACACCGCCGCCGTCAACCGCCTCCTCAACCAGGAGATCAAACTGGCCATCGAACAGGGGCTCACCGTCCTCTACTGCATCGGCGAGAAGACCGAGGAGCAGGCCCACTGGGAGCAGGTCCTGGGGGATCAGCTCTCCATCGGCCTGGATGGGGTGGACACCTCCAAGGTGGTCATCGCCTACGAGCCCATCTGGTCCATCGGCCCCGGCAAGACCCCCGCCGACAAGCCCTACATCACCAAGATCGCCCGCTTTGTGAAGAAGTGCACCGGCGGCCTTCCTGTGGTGTACGGCGGCGGCCTGAAGGTGGACAACGCCGAGATGCTCGCCTCCATTGAGGAGATCGATGGCGGCCTCATCGCCCTCACCCGGTTCCAGGGTGAGATCGGCTTCTACCCCGACGAGTACCTGGAGATCATCAAGACCTATCTTGGAAAGTGAGGAGACCGCCCCATGAAGCTGGATTTTGAATACGGCCACGGCCTGATGAGCGCCGAGCTGCCCGACAACACCGACGTCTTCATCCCCGGCACCACCGTGCCCGATCCCCCCTGTCTGCCCCAGGACTGGGACAGCCTCTACGCCGCCACCCTGGAGTCCATCCGCCACCCCATGGGCATGCCCGCCCTCAAGGAGCTGGCCGGACCCGGCAGGACGGTGGTCTTCGTCATCCCCGACATCGTCAAGGGCGGCTGCCAGGCCACCAGCCACCGGAAGGTGTCCATCCGGGCCTGCCTGGATGAGCTCTACGCCGCCGGTGTGGATAAGAAGGACATCCTCCTCCTCTTCTCCAACGGCCTCCACCCCCGGGCCACCGTGGCCGAGATGAAGCAGATCCTGGGCGAGGACCTCTTCAACGAGTTCTACTGGACCAACCAGATCACCAGCCATGACTCCGAGGACTACGAGCACATGGTGGACCTGGGCACCACCGGCCGGGGCGACCCGGTGCTCATGAACAAGTATGTCTATGATTGCGACCTGCCCATCCTCATCGGCCACACCCAGGGCAACCCCTACGGCGGCTACTCCGGCGGCTACAAGCACTGCGCCACCGGCATCACCCACTGGCGGAGCATCGCCAGCCACCACGTGCCCAAGGTCATGCACCGCTCCGACTTCACCCCCGTGTCCGGCCACTCCCTCATGCGCACCAAGTTCGACGAGATCGGTATGCACATGGAGGAGAAGATGGGCCATCCCTTCTTCTGCTGCGACGCCGTGCTGGACACCTACTCCCGCCAGATCGCCGTCTACTCCGGCTACGCCAAGGTGATGCAGCCCGAGTCCTGGAAGATCGCCAACAAGCGCACCTACGTCCCCTTCGCCAAGGAGAAGTACGACGTGATGGTCTTCGGCATGCCCCAGAACTTCCACTATGGCAACGGCATGGGCACCAACCCCATCCAGATGATGCAGGCCCTCTCCGCCCAGGTCATCCGCCACAAGCGGGTCATGAAGGAGAACTGCGTCATCATCTGCTCCTCCATCTGCAACGGCTACTTCCACGACGAGCGCTGGCCCTACCTGCGGGAGCTCTACGAGATGTTCCAGCACGACTACATGAATATCCTCCCCGACATGGACCGCTACGGCGAGTACTTTGCCACCAACCAGGAGTACATCCGCAAATACCGCTTCTGCAACGCCTTCCACCCCTTCCACGGCTTCTCCATGATGAGCTGCGGCCACATCGCCGAGATGAACACCGCCGCCATCTACATCGTGGGCGCCCAGGAGCCCGGCATCGCCCGGAGCATGGGCCTCAAGACCCGGGCCACCTTCGAGGAGGCCCTCCAGGACGCCATGAGGAAGTACGTGGGCCCCAACCCCAACATCCTGGCCCTGCCCCAGACCTTCAAGCTGGGCGCCGTCCATCTCTGCATGGCCGACGACGACCTGAGCAACGTGTAAGGAGGGTTTTGCGTGCTGAAAGGTAACATGCTCATCGCCCACGGCGGCGGCCCCACCCCGGTCATCAACTCCTCCCTGCTGGGCGCCGTCCGGGAGGCTCGGACCCACAGCGAGATCGAGACCATCTACGGCGCCCGCTTCGGCGCCGAGGGCATCCTGGCCGGGGACCTCATCGACCTGGGCAAGTTCTCCGACGAGGACCTGGCCCTGCTGGCCCGGACCCCCGCCTCCGCCCTGGGCTCCTGCCGCCGGAAGCTCACCGACGCCGACTACCCCGCCGTGCTGGAGTGCTTTAAGAAGTTCAACATCCGCTATTTCTTCTACAACGGCGGCAACGACTCCATGGACACCTGCAACAAGATCTACCAGCTCTCCGTCCAGACCGGCTATGAGCTGCGGGTCATCGGCATCCCCAAGACCATCGACAACGACCTGGACGTCACCGACCACTGCCCCGGCTTCGGCTCCGCCGCCAAGTACGCCGCCGTCTCCGCCCTGGAGCTGGCCCAGGACGCCTCCGCCCTGCCCATCCACGTGGTGGTCATGGAGCTTATGGGCCGCAACGCCGGCTGGATCACTGCCGCCTCCGCCCTCTACGCCGACCTGATGCCCTGTGAGCACCTGGTGTACCTGCCCGAGGTGGCCTTCGACAAGGAGAAATTCCTCTCCGCCGTCAAGGAGAAGTTCGCCAAAGGGAAGGGCCTGCTGGTCACCATCTCCGAGGGCATCCACTATGCCGATGGTACCCCCGTGGCCGACTCCGGCGTGGTGGACGGCTTCGGCCACAAGGTCCCCGGCGGCGCCGCCCAGGCCCTCAGCGACATGATCATGCAAGAGACCGGCCTCAAGTCCCGGTCGGAGAAGCCCGGCCTGCTAGGCCGGGTCAGCGTGGGCCTCATGTCCGACGTGGACCAGCGGGAGGCCGAGGAGGCCGGCGCCTGCGCCGTCCGCTCCGCTGTGGAGGGCAAGACCGGCTTCATGGTGGGCTTCGAGACCACCCGGGACCCCTACACCTCCAAGACCATCCTCATCCCCCTGGAGCAGGTGGCCAACGCCGAGAAGAAGTTCCCCCTGGACTGGATCGGCGACGACGGCGCCAGCATCCGCCCGGAATTCAAGACCTACTGCCTGCCCCTGCTGGGCGACTACGACAGCCGCTTCATTTCCCTCCGATAAACAAGAAAACGGCTCCTCCGCGCCATGCGCGGGGGAGCCGTTGCCCCATATGCAAAAAGGAGAACGCCATGCTCTACAAGATCCGAAATGAGGCCCTCCATGTGACTGTATCCAGCCGAGGCGCCGAGCTGTGGGCCCTGGAGGGAGCGGACGGCACCCCCTGCCTCTGGGATGCCGACCCGGCGGTGTGGCCCTGGCACGCCCCCGTCTGCTTCCCCTGGTGCGGCGCACTGGAGGAGGGCTGGTCCCAGGGAGGCCGTCCCGTCCCTGCCGGCCGCCACGGCCTGGTCCGTGACCTGGACCACACCCTGGTGGAACAGTCCGCCAACCGGCTCCGGTTCCGCCTCCGGTACGACGGCCCGGCCTGGCCCTGGCCCTTCACCTTTGAGACCGTCCACACCCTGGAGGGGACCGATCTGGTCACCACCTGCACGGCGGTGAATGACAGCCCGGAGCCCATGCCGGTGCAGCTGGGTTTCCACACTGGCCTGCGCTGCCCCTTTACCCCTGGCCGGCAGGCGGAGGACTACCTGGTCCGCTTCCAGCGGCCGGAGACCCCCGGTGACGTCGACGTCCTCCCCCTGTCCCCTGCCCTCTTCACCGGTGACACCCTCTGCCTCACCGGCCTCAGCTCTCAGTGGCTCCAGCTGGAGGAGCGGGACACGGGCCGGGCCCTGCGGCTGTGGGTGGAGGGTTACCCCTACGTCCTGCTGTGGAGCCAGCCCGGTCTGCCCGGCTTCCTGTGCATTGAGCCCTGGAGCGGCTACATCGGAGCCGGCCGGGCGCTGACCGACCGGCCCGGCACCGTGCTCCTCTCCCCCGGACAGACCTTCTCCCGGACCCAGC
>CAUBHZ010000064.1 GCA_958435885.1 uncultured Intestinimonas sp.
CACGCCCACCCCTACGGGGGAGTTTTCCTTCCCGCTCATGGCGCGGCCTCCTTCCAGACGGTGAGGGTGTAGACGGCGTGATCGCTTCCGATCTCCAGCATGGGCACCACAGAGATCTCCACGGTCTCCTCCCCCGCTTCATAATAGACCACATAGTCCAGCCAGGCAGAGCTGACCGCCGGCTCCAGGGAGCCGGGTCCCACCGCCGGAACAGTGGTGACGGGGGTGCCGTCGGCTGTATAGCCGCTGTAGATCTCCTCCCCCGCCCGGAGCCGCTCAGCGGCGTCCTGGGCGATGTAGACCGCCTGGGTAAGCCTCGTGCTCTCGTCGCTCATGGACCGGGCCTGGACCAGCAGGGCCACGCACACGGCGGCGCACAGGGCGAAGATGAAGAGGTCGGCCACCAGCTCCAGCAGGAGCAGGCGGGACTTGGGCACGGTCTTCACAGCTCACCCACCTCCTCAAAGCCGCACCGGGGGGACACCGAGCCGGTGGACACGGCGCCGTCGGGGGCGGTGACGGTGAAAGTGATGAAGGTCCCATCGGTCTCCACCGACAGGCCCTCCAGGGCCAGCACGGCCAGTCCGTCGGCAGGCCCCAGGCCGCTCCCCGCCTCGGCGTAGAGCTCCATGAGCTGCCCGTCCAGGCAGTAGAGGATGGTCACATAGTCGGCGCCCTCCACCGTCTCGGTGAGGGCCACGGCGTCGCCGTCTCCAAAGGTACCCACCGCCACGCCGCCGGTCCGGTCGGCCCGGCGGACCTGGTTGATGAGGTAGGAGAGGGCGGTGCGGCGGGTATCGTTTTCGCCGGCGGCTCCGGCCACCGTCCGGTAGACGCCGCTGGAGAGGAGGGCCAGCCCCACCGCCAGCACGGCAAAGAGCCCGCACAGGGCCAGGACGGCGGCAGAGCGCAGTCCACTGTGTTCACGATCCATCCGGGGCGCACCCCCTTTCCTTTACGGTTCCCCCGTCAGGGGGACCACGGTGATGTCCGGCATCAGATTGGAGCCGATGTAGATGTAGTCCACCCGGCAGCGGCTCTCGTCCACGGCCACGCCGTAGCGCTCTGCCAGGTAGTCGAAGCTCTGGGGGTAGGCGCCCTCCAGGGCGTAGCACTGCACAGCGGCCCGGCGGACGTTCTCCTCCACCAGGGTCAGGGACTCCGCCGCCGCCCGGTCTCCCAGGGTGCGGCTCAGGACCCCCAGGCACAGGGGGAGTCCCGCCAGCAGCACCAGGGCGGGCAGCAGAAAACGCAGCAGGTGCTTCATGGCCTCACCCTCCGATGGCGGAGAGCACCCCCAGTAGGGGGAGCATCACGGAGAGGAGGACCAGGCCCACCGCCGCACACAGGGCGATGACCAGGCCGTACTCAAACCGGCCCAGCAGGCGGCTCAGGCTCTCGTCGGCCTCCTTCTGGCAGCGGCGGGCGATCTCGGCCATGGCCTCCTCGGGAGTACCGGTGCGGAAGCCGGCGGAGAGGAGGCCGGCCTGGAGGCCGGTGAGCACGCCCGACTCCTCCACCGCCCGGGGGAAGGAGGTGCCCTCCTCGGCCCGGCGGCGGCAGTCGGCGAAGCGCCCGGCCAGGGGGGAATCGGACAGGAGCTGCCCGGTGCGCTCCAGGGCCTCGTCCATGGGCAGGCCGCTCTGGAGCATGAGGGCCATGGCGGAGGTGAAGCGGCCCTTGGCGATGGCCTCGGCCACCTTGCCCCGGCCCAGCAGCCGGACGCCCCGCTCCCCCCGGAAGAAGAGGATCAGGGCAGCGGCGGCCAGGAGGAGCAGGATGGAGAGGGCGTAGGCCACGTACTTCACCCCGGAGCCGGAGCCCAGCAGCACGGCGGCGGTGGGAGAGAGTCCCGCCCCCATCTGGGCAAAGACCCGGGAGAAGACGGGGAGCACCCGGGCCACCAGCACCAGAAAGACCAGGGCGATGAGGGCGGCCATGACGGCGGGGTAGGTCACCGCCCGGCGGATGGCGTCCAGGATGGATGCCTCCCGGCGGTAGTAGTCGGACAGGGCGGCGAGCACCCGGTCCAGCCGGCCGGCGGCCTGGCCGATGGCCACCATGCGCAGCAGGTAGGGCGGGTAGTCCCCCGCCTCCTCCATGGCGGCGGACAGGGGCTCCCCCATGCCCAGGGGCTCCCGGAGCTTCTCCAGGGCGGCCTTGAGCCGGGGCGGCTGGCTGTCTTCCAGGAGCAGCGCGGCGCTCTCGCTCCAGGGCACGCCGGCCTTGCCCAGCTGGGCGAGCTGCCAGCACAGGGCGGAGAGCTCGTCGGCGGTGAGGGTCTTGGCAGTGGTTGCGTTCATGGCGATCCCCTCTTTCACAGTGGTGGGAAAATGGTCTCGGGCGGCCCGGACGGGGCCGCCCGAGGGAGGTGGCAGACCGGAGGTACGCCGGGCCGGCCGGCCGTCAATAGGCGTACTTCTGGGTGTAGTTGGTCTTGTCGGTGACGTACTGCATGATGGACTGGCTGCGGTTGCCGGTGGAGGTAAAGGTGGGGTCCATGAGGGTCCAGTTCACCCCGTCGAAGTAGATGGCCTTGTCGATCCAGCCCACGCCCTCCACATACACGTTGATCCAGGCGTGGTAGATGTCTCCGGCGTAGCCCACCACCAGCTTGCAGGGGATGTTCTGGCTGCGGAGCATTGCCGTCATCACGGCGGCGTAGTCGAAGCAGATGCCCTTCCGGGCGGCCAGGACGGTGTCCACCACCGGCAGGTAGCCGGACTGGACGGTGGCGGCCTTCTCGTAGTCGTAGGTGAAGTTGTCCACCACCCAGTTGAAGACGGCGGTCACCTTGCCCAGGTCGTCGGTGGGGGCGGTGCACAGCTGGGCGCCGATGGCCACGGTCTGGGAGTCCATGGTGTAGTTCACGTACTGGTTGGGGTAGAGGAAGGGCAGGAAGTTGTTGCGCAGGGTCATGGTCAGCGAGGTGGAGAAGGCCTGGGCGTACTTGGTGCCCGAGGTGTTCTCAAAGACCTTCACGGTGTAGGTGCCGTCGCCCTCGGTGAGGGGGAAGGTCTCCGTCCGCCCGGCGTTGTTGAGGTCGTAGGTATAGGTGACCCCGCCGCTCTTGGTGATCTGCACCTTGATGCGCACGCTCTTGCCGCCGGTGTACTTCACCATGATGTAGCCCTCGGCCAGGTTGGAGGCGTCCACGCTGGCCTTCTCGTTGGAATAGACGGTGATGCCGGTCTTGGGCTCCGCCTTCTGGGGCAGGGTGGAGGCCTTTTCCGCCTTGGCGTCCCGTCCGGCCGCCCCCACCACCAGGGCGGCGGCGCACAGCAGTGCCAGGGCCAGCACCAGGGTGCCCGCCCGCTTGAGGATATTTCGTTTCATGCTCACGTGGTATTGCCCTCCTCGTCTGCGTTGGCGATGAAGTCGAAGTCGTCGGTGTAGTCAAAGATCTGGTCCAGGACCCCGCGGCAGATGATCCGGTGGTCGGAGATGCCGATGGGCTCACAGGAGGTGATGGTGATGCAGGAGTAGCCCGTGGTGGCGATGGGGCTCCAGTCGTCGGGCTCCACCACCCAGGTGCTGTCATAGAGGTAGCGGTAGACGTGCTCGCTGTCGTAGAGGTAGAGGTAGTCCCCCTCCCCCACCTGGTCGATGTAGTAGAAAGGCGCATAGGGGGTGATGTTGCCGTTTTTGTCGATGCCGTTGCGGTGTCCCGCCAGGGACACGTTCCGGTTGCCCTCTCCGGGCAGCTGGGCGTACTCATAGAGGCCCACGCCCCGGTTGAGGGTGGCCGCGTCGGTGCCGTCGTGGACGGCCCGGGTGATGTCGATGCAGGGGATGTAGAGGGTCAGGCTGTCCTCCACATAGTCCTTGCGCTCCTGGGTGATGGGCCAGGCTCCCACTGGCAGGCCGTCCACCAGTTCGGGGTCGGCCGTCTCGGTGGGCTCGGGCTCCGGAGACGGCGTGGGGCTGGGGGTGGCCGCCGGGGTGGGCGACGGCGTGGGGGTGGGCTCCGGCTGCCCGCCCGCGAAGGACCAGAGGGCCACGGCCAGGCACACCACGGCCACCGCGATCAGGACCCCTGTGAGAAGCTTTCTCGTCTTTGCGTTCATAGATTCAGGTTAACTCCAATTCCCGCACCCGGACGGTGAGCTTTAAAAAGCTGCGCCGGTGCTGCTGATAGAAGGCCCGGACCACCCGGTCCATGACCATGTTGCTGTCTTCATAGTTGGCGGCGGGGAGCATGATGACATACTGGGCGCCGCTGAATTTGGACACCACGTCCCCCCGGCGCAGGCTGCCCACCAGCACCTCCTGGAGCTGATCCATGGTGTTGGAGAGGATCTTCAGAGGGGGCATGCCGCCGTCGGGCAGGGAGACGGTGATGAGGCACAGGTGGACGCAGGTGCCGCTGCGGATGGCCCGGCGGACCTCCAGCCGGTAGGCCTCCTTGAAGAAGCCGTACTCGCACACGAAGGCTCCCGGCCGGGCGGCGGTCTCCCGCAGGTCGCTCATGATGACCCCCAGGTCGGTCTCCAGGGTCTTCTCGGTGGCCATGATCTCCGTGTAGAGGGCCCGCAGCTCCTCGGAGGGGCGCACCCCCAGGTTGCGGTAGAGGAGCTCGGTGGCCTTCTCATAGTGCTCCAGGGCGGCGGCGTCCTTCCCCTGGCGCAGGAGGGCGCGGACGATGAGGGTGTGGAGTCCCTCGTCCAGGTTGTCCAGATCGCTGGCCCGGGCACAGACCCGGTGCATCTCCTCGTAGAGGGCGGCGCCGTCCAGCAGGCCGGCGAAGTCCTTCACCGCCGTGATATAGGCCGTGTGGTAGCGGACGGTCAGGGGCACCAGCCACATCTGGTGGCTGAGCTTGGGCAGCAGGTCCCCCCTGTAGAGCTCCACCGCCTCCCGGTAGGAGTCCATGCGCTCCTCCGCCGTCCGCCGGGTGTCCCCGCCCAGGCGGCACAGCGCCTCAAAGCGGTCGGTATCCAGGGTGCAGGCCACCGCCGGATTCCATATGTAGGCGCCCCTCTGGGCCAGAATGGGCTGGATCTCCGGCCCGAAGAGGGGCTCCAGCATGGCCCGGATGCGGTAGAGCAGCGTTTTGAGCGCGTTGACCGGGTTGGAGCTGTGGTCGTCCGGCCAGAAGAGCTCGATGAACTCCGACTGGGGCACGGCCCGGTCCCGGTGCAGGGTCAGGTATGCCAGCACGCTCCACAGCTTCAGGGAGCGGTTGATATCGTCCGTCAGAGAGGCCCCGTCCACTTCCAGGGAAAAGCCGCCCAGCAGGGATACCGAGACGGTTTTGACGATCTCTGGCGTTGGAGACTGTTTCAAGGCCCACACCACCTAACATTTCAGTACTCAGTGTTCCGCGCGGCGACGCGCGCACATGTATACAGATTTTATTATAACCGAAACTGGTGAAAATTGCAAAAAGAATTTGCCGGTTTTCCCAGCCGCAGCCCCTTCCCTTGCGTTTCCCCGCCGGGTGATGTAAAATGAAGCATCATGTCCAATGGGGCGCGGACAGGCGCCCGAAGGGAGACCGACCATGGAGACCAACTATTCCATCAGCCGCCCGGAGCTGCTCACCGTCACCGGGACCGACCGCTCCTGGCAGGGCGCCGACCAGCTCTGGTACCCCGACGAGTGGCAGCGGAAGGCGGGCTGCGGCCCCACCGCCGCCAGCGTGCTGGCCAGCTATCTGGCCCAGACCCGGAGGGCCTGCGCCCCCCTGTACCCCTCGGGCAGCTGGGAGCAGAAGGACGTTCTGGCCCTCATGGAGGAGATGTGGAAGTTCGTCACCCCGGGCAAGCACGGGGTGAACACCACCCACCTCTTCACCAAGGGTTTTGGGGCCTTTGCCGCCGCCAAGGGGGTGACCCTGCCCCTGCGGGAGCTGGACATCCCCCGGCTGCGGCTGGCCCGGCCCACCGTGGACCAGTGCACCGCCTTTCTCCGCTCGGCCCTGAGCGCCGACCAGCCGGTGGCCTGGCTCAACCTCCACAGCGGCGAGGTGGAGGGGCTGGACGACTGGCACTGGGTGACCATCATCGCCCTGGAGGAGCGCCGGGACGGCACCGAGCTCTGCACCCTCCTGGACGGCGGCCGGGAGTACGCCGTGGACTTCCGGCTGTGGTTTCAGACCACCAAGCTGGGGGGCGGACTGGTGGCGCCGGGGGTGGGCGTATGAGGGCCTTCCTGGCCGACCACTGGGCGGTGGCGGCCCTGTGGCTGTGCTTCACCAGCGCCATCGACTTCGCCCTCATGGGTGTGGACAAGTGGAAGGCCAGGCGGGGTGCCTGGCGCATCCCCGAGTCCACCCTGTGGCTCTTCGCCCTCCTGGGCGGCGCCCTGGGGGGCACTCTGGCCATGCAGGTCTTCCGCCACAAGACCCGCCACTGGTACTTCCGCTTCGGCTTTCCCCTGCTGGCCGCCGCGGATGTGGCCCTCCTCATCTGGCTGGCCCTGGGCTGAGGCCCTGATTCGCCCCAACGGGGCATTGGAAAGGAAGTGCTTCCCATGTCTTCACCCCACACCGCCGGCGGTTTCCTGGACCGCACCTTCCGCCTCCGGGAGCGGCACACCACCGTCCGCACCGAGGCGGCGGCCGGCGTCACCACCTTCATGACCATGGCCTACATCCTGGCCGTCAACCCCTCCATCCTGGGCGACGCCGGCATGGACCGGGGGGCGGTCTTCACCGCCACCTGCCTTGCCTCCATCGTGGCCACAGTGCTCATGGCCCTCCTGTCCAACTACCCCTTCGTCCTCTCGGCGGGCATGGGCCTCAACGCCTACTTCGCCTACACCGTGGTGCTGAAGATGGGCTACTCCTGGCAGATGGCTCTGGCCGCCGTCTTCGTGGAGGGCGTGGTCTTCATCCTCCTCTCCCTCACCCCGGTGCGGGAGGCCGTCTTCAACGCCATTCCCATGAGCCTCAAGCACGCCGTGTCGGCGGGCATCGGTCTCTTCATCGCCTTCATCGGCCTCCAGAACTGCGGGGTGGTGGTGGACTCCTCCACCCTGGTGGCCATGTACAACTTCTCCGCCAACGCCGGGGAGTTCTCCACCGTGGGCATCACCGTGGCCCTGGCCATGGTGGGCATCCTCCTCACCGCCGTGCTCATGGTGCGGAAGGTCAAGGGCCACATCCTCTGGGGGATGCTGGCCACCTGGGCCCTGGGCATCCTCTGCCAGCTCATAGGCCTCTACGACCCATCGGTGAAGGGGAGCCTCCTCCCCGACTTCTCCGGCGGCTTCGGCGTGCCCAGCCTTATGCCCACCTTGGGGCAGATGGACTTCTCCAAAACCCTCACCTCCGATTTCGCCCTGGTGGTCTTCGCCTTCCTCTTCGTGGACCTCTTTGACACCCTGGGCGGCATCATGGGCATGGCCGCCCAGTCCGACCTGCTGGACAAAAAGGGCCGGCTGCCCCGGCTGAAGGGCGCCCTTCTCTCCGACGCCGTGGGCACCACTGCCGGCGCCGTGCTGGGCACCTCCACCGTCACCACCTTCGCCGAGAGCGCCGCCGGCATGGCTGAGGGCGGCCGCACCGGCCTCACCGGCCTCTTCTCCGCCGCCCTCTTCGCCCTGTCCCTCTTCCTCTCCCCCATCTTCCTGGCCATCCCCTCCTTCGCCACCGCCCCCGCCCTGGTGGTGGTGGGCTTCCTCATGATGGGCTCCATCCGGAAGGTGGACTTCTCCGACTGCGCCCAGGCCATCCCTGCCTTCCTGTGCGTGGCCGCCATGCCCTTCCTCTACTCCATCTCCGAGGGCATCGCCCTGGGCGTCATCTCCTATGTGGTCATCCACCTGGCCGCCGGCGGCGAGAAGCGCCGCTCCCTCAACCCCGCCCTGTGCGTGCTGGCCGTGCTCTTCATCCTCAAATACTTTTTCTTCTGAAGAAACGCCAAAAGACCGGAGGTCCTTCAACCAGGACCTCCGGTCTCAGCTTTGTGAAAAAGCCCTCGGCAGAGTTTCGCTGCCAGCAGGCAGCGAAATCAAATTTAAATTTGTTTTTTCAGGCGACATGTGCGTCGGAAAAAACACTTCTCAG
>CAUBHZ010000065.1 GCA_958435885.1 uncultured Intestinimonas sp.
GAGGTCCGCCGGGACCTCTCCTACATGACCTATGCCCCCATCGTCTTCATCTCTGCCCTCACCGGCCAGCGGGTGAACCGCCTCTTTGAGCTCATCAACTACGTCAACGACCAGGCGGCCATGCGCATTACCACCGGTATGCTCAACACCCTCCTGGCCGACGCCACCCAGCGGGTCCAGCCCCCCACGGACAAGGGCCGCCGGCTGAAGATCTTCTATATGACCCAGGTGGGCGTGAAGCCCCCCCACTTCGTCTGCTTCTGCAACGACGCCCAGCTTTTCCACTTCTCCTATCAGCGCTATATCGAAAACCAGATCAGAGCCACCTTCGGCCTGGAAGGGACACCGGTGCAGCTGACCGTCCGGCAGAAGGGCGACAAGGAGGAATGACGGATGGCACCAATGAACTCAGAGGTCTCTCAGAGCTTTCTCCTGCTGGCCGGAGTATTTCTGGTGGTGGCGGCAGTATCTTACTTCCTGGGGTGCTTCAACGGTGCGGTTATCGTCTCCAAGTATATTCTGCACAATGATATCCGCAACCACGGCAGCGGCAATGCCGGCCTGACCAATTTCCACCGGGTGTTTGGAGGAGGACTGACCTTTGTGGTCATTCTCTGTGACGTTATCAAGGCGATCCTCGCCGTTGTGATCGGAACGCTGGTCATCGGTACGGTGACGGGCGGCTGGATGGGGCCAGTCCTGGGGAAATACTGGGCCGGGCTCTTCTGCTTGTTGGGCCATATGTTTCCCTGCATGTTCCAGTTTAAGGGCGGCAAGGGCATCCTCTCAGGGGGCACCATTGCCCTCATGCTGGACTGGCGTGTAGCGCTGGTGGTGTGGGGCGGCTTCCTGATCCTTACCGCTTTGACCCGCTGGGTCTCCCTTGGCTCCTGCTGGGCAGGGGCATCCTTTCCCTTTGCCACTTGGTTCGTCTATCATGATGTAGTTTTGCTCCTGCTAGCCATCCTGATCGGCGGACTCATTCTCTGGAAACACCGGACCAATATTGGTCGACTTTTGAAAGGCAAAGAGAACAAGCTTACCTTTCACAAGAAAAAGGAAACGGGGGTTTAGATAACCGTGAAAGTAGCTGTCATTGGTTCTGGCGGCTGGGGCACAGCTCTGGCGATGTTGCTTTTAGAAAATGGAAATGATGTGACCCTCTGGTCCTATGCAGAGGAGGAATCCAGAGTCCTGCGGGAGACGGGGGAGAACCCCATGCTCAAGGGGGTTCCTCTGCCCAAGGAGCTCAAGCTCACCACCGACCTGGACTGCGTGGCCGGCTGCGGCGTGGTGATCCTGGCCACTCCCTCCTTTGCCGTCCGGAGCACCGCCCGGCAGATGGCGCCCCACCTGACAGCGGGCACCGTGGTGGTGTCGGTGTCCAAGGGCATCGAGAAGGAGACCTCCACCACCCTCACCGAGGCCATCCACGAGGAGCTTGGCCCGGACTATCCGGTGGTGGCTCTGTCCGGTCCCTCCCACGCTGAGGAGGTGGGCCGGGGCGTCCCCACGGCGGTGGTCTCCGCCTCTAAGGACCAGAAGGCCGCCGAGCTGGTACAGGACCTCTTTATGAGCCCCCGGTTCCGGGTCTACGCCTCCGACGACGTGACGGGCGTGGAGCTGGCCGCCGCGCTGAAAAACGTCATCGCCCTGTGTGCCGGCTGCTGTGACGGCATGGGCTGCGGGGACAACACCAAGGCCGCCCTTATGACCCGGGGCCTCACCGAAATCGCCCGGCTGGGCGTGGCCATGGGGGGACGGAAGGAGACCTTTGCCGGCCTGGCCGGCGTGGGCGACCTCATCGTCACCTGCACCTCCATGCACTCCCGGAATCGCCGCTGCGGCATCCTCATCGGCAAGGGCATGGAGCCCGCCCAGGCCGTCAAGGAGATCGGCGCGGTGGTGGAGGGCTACTACGCCGCCGCCAACGCCAAGACCCTGGCGGACAAGTTGGGGGTGGAGATGCCCATCGCCGCTGCGGCCTATGAGGTGCTCTACCACGGCAAGGACCCCAAGGTGGTGCTCCAGGAGCTCATGACCCGGGAAAAGAAGCACGAGATCGAAGACAGCTGGGTATGACAAAGAGGCCCTCCGGCGTTGCCGGAGGGTCTTTTATCATGATTCTGGCAGGGAAGAGATAAAAAAATTCCGCGCGAAGTCAATCGTGCGGAATTTTTTATCCGATTGTCACACAGCGCGGGTGACCTTACCCGAACGGAGGCAGCGGGTGCAAACGTACACGTGCTTAGGGCTGCCGTTGACGATCGCCTTGACGCGCTTCACATTGGGCTTCCAAGGACGATTGGAACGGCGGTGAGAGTGAGACACCTGGATACCGAACACAACGCCCTTATCGCAAAACTCGCATTTGGCCATGATTCCTTCAACCTCCTCGCTGGTCAAAGTTTCGCTCATAACAAAGCATCGAATGATATGATAGCAGATATTTTGGAAAAATGCAAGTGCTAATTTCGATTTTCTTTTCCCCGGCGGAGGAATAGCCGTTGCGAAACGGGGGGAAGTCGGTTATACTAAGGTGGAAAAAGCGCCCTGGAGCGGGGCGTACACGGCAGTGGAAAAGGAGTGGTGGATGTGGAGAACCGTTATTCCGTCAAGCTGGGCAAGCTCATCGAGGAATTTGAGCTGGAAGTGCTCCGGGGGGCGGAGAACTACCAGGACATGCTCATCCAGCGGGAGGATGTAAACCGTCCCGGCCTGCAGCTGGTGGGTTTTTTTGACTATTTTGACGCCAAGCGGATGCAGCTGCTGGGCCGGGTGGAGAGTACCTATCTGGAGCAGATCAGCTCGGAGGAGCGGCGCAAGTGCTTTGACGCCTTCCTGGCCCACGACATCCCCGCCCTGGTCATCACCCGGGGGATGGAGCCCTTCCCGGAGCTCATGGAGATGGCGGAGAAGTACGACCGCACCATCCTCCGCACCCAGGAGACCACCACCGCCTTCATGGGCGCCCTGATCCTGGCCCTGCGCAACTACCTGGCGCCCCGGATCACCCGCCACGGCGTGCTGGTGGAGGTCTACGGCGAGGGCGTGCTGCTGCTGGGTGAGTCCGGCGTAGGCAAGAGCGAGACCGCCATCGAGCTGGTGAAGCGCGGCCACCGGCTGGTGGCCGACGACGCCGTGGAGATCAAGCGGGTGGGCGTCAAACGCCTGGTGGGCTCTGCCCCCGAGCTCATCCGACACTATATCGAGCTGCGCGGCATCGGCGTGGTGGACGTGCAGCAGCTCTTCGGCATGTCGGCTGTCCGTGAGGACCAGGACATCGACCTGGTGGTCAATCTGGAGCAGTGGAACGACGAGACCATGTACGACCGCCTGGGCCTGGAGCAGCTCTATACGGTGATCCTGGACGTGAAGGTCCCCGCCCTCACCGTGCCGGTGAAACCGGGCCGGAACCTGGCCATCATCGTGGAGGTGGCGGCCATGAACAACCGCCACAAGAAGATGGGCTACAACGCGGCCCAGGCCTTCACCCAGCAGATCAACGAGCACTTTGACCAGGCTCTCAGCGGTCAGCTGTGAGCCCGTAGGAGAAAAAGGAGGACCCGACTTGACCAAGCCCATCCCCATCCTGCTGGACGGCGACCCGGGCCATGACGACGCCATGGCCTGGATGCTGGCCCAGTCCTCGCCCCTGCTGGAGATCCGGGGCGTCACCTCGGTCTGCGGCAACCAGACCATTGAGAAAACCACCTATAACGCCCAGCGGGTCATGACCCTGCTGGGGATCGACGCGCCTTTGGCCAAGGGCCGCACCGGCCCTCTGATCGCCGAGCACATGGCCGCCCCCAGTGTCCACGGCGAGTCCGGCCTGGATGGTCCCGTCCTGCCCGAGCCGGCGGTCTTTCCGGTGGACCTGCCCGCCTGTGCTCTCATGGCCAAGGTGCTGGAGGAGAGCCCGGAGCCGGTGACCCTGGTGCCCACCGGTCCTCTCACCAACGTGGCCAGCCTTCTCCTCACCCGGCCCGACCTGAAGGGGAAGATCGCCGGCATCTCCATGATGGGCGGCGGCGTCACCCACGGGAACTGGACGCCGGCGGCGGAGTTCAATATCCTGGTGGACCCGGAGGCCGCCGACCTGGTGTTCCGCTCCGGTGTACCGATTACTATGGCCGGTCTGGACGTGACCGAAAAGGCCCTGGTCTTCCCGGAGGACTTTGAGACCATCCGTGCCCTGGGCAATCCTGTGGCCTCGGTGGTGGCCGACTGGCTGGAGTTCTTCTACGGCTTCCATAGAAAGCTGGGCTACGCCGGCGCCCCCGTCCACGACGCTGTGGCGGTGGCCGCCCTCATCGCGCCGGAGCTCTTCCATATGGAGGAGATGTATGTGGCGGTGGAGACCCAGGGTACTTACTGCCGGGGCGCCACCATCGGCGACCGGTATCACCTTTCTGACCATGCCCCCAACGCCCGGGTCATCCTGGACCTGGACCGGGAGGGGTTCGTGGGCCTGCTGACCAAGGCCGCCGCCTCTTACGGCTGATGGGGGGAAGAAGGATGGATAAAAAGAGACGGCCGGTGATCGTGGACTGCGATCCCGGCATTGACGACGCCGTGGCGCTGCTGCTGGCCGCCCGGGCGCCGGAGCTGGAGCTGGCGGCGGTGACGGCGGTGGCCGGCAACGTGGGTCTGGACAAGACCAGCCTCAACGCCCGCCGGGTCCTCACCCTGGCTGGGGTGGAGGTGCCCGTCTATGCCGGTGCCGCCGGCCCCATGTTCGGGGAGCAGGTGACGGCGGACGAGGTCCATGGGGCCGATGGTCTGCTGGGCATTCCGGCGCCGGAGCCCGCCTTCCCCCTGGGGGAGGAGGCCGCCTGGGATGTGATCTGGCAAAAAGCCCTGGCCTATGGGGGTGAGCTGGAGATCGTGGCCACCGGCCCACTGACCAACCTGGGCATCGCTCTCACCAAATACCCGGAGCTTCCGGCCCACGTCAAGCGCATCGTCCTCATGGGGGGCGCCACCGACTTCGGCAACACCACTCCGGCGGCAGAGTATAATATCTATGCCGACCCGGAGGCGGCGGACATGGTCTTCCGCTCCGGCATCCCGCTGGTGGTGTGCGCCCTGGACGTGACCCACAAGGCCTATTTCACCCAGGAGGAGATCGACCGGCTGGAGGCCTTGGGGACGCCCCAGGCCGTCTTCGCGGCCAAAACCATGGGTTATGGAGTGGAGTGGCACCAGAAGTTCCTGGTGCCCGGCGCCCCTATGCACGACCCCTGCGCCATGATGTATGCCCTGGAGCCGGAGCTGTTCGGTGGGGTGTCCTGCTGGATGGGAGTGGAGTGCCAGGGGAAGCACACCCGCGGCAAGACGGTGACCGACGCTTACAGCGACGCCAAGTCGCCTGCGGGCAGCAATGCTCTCCTGGTCAACCGGGTGGACCGGGAGCGATTCGTGGAGGACCTGATCGGGCGGCTGGCGGTTTACGGCGCGCCGTAACGCTTGCAAACACAGCAGAAAATAGACCAGGCCCCGGGGCATTTTTTCCGGTGTTCCGGGGCCTGGAAAAAATTTTTGAGAAATTTGAAAAAAAGACTTGCATTCCTGGAGAAAGCATGCTAATATATACGAGTCGCCCGGGTTCAGGGCTGACAACCGGGTGTGGCGAAGTTTGGTATCGCGCTTGAATGGGGTTCAAGAGGCCGCTGGTTCGAATCCAGTCACTCGGACCAAAAAACCCGCAATCCATTGGAACACAATGGGTTGCGGGCTTTCTGTTATCTTTTTTCACACTCTTGATAGACAGGATAACGCGCTTGATTTTTCAAAGAAATTTTAGGAATCAGGATGAAAACAGCGTAACCGTAGCGGACACCTTTCTCAACGCGGCTTGGGACAAGAGGCGTGATCAGATGCTTCCGTACTGCTGCGGTGGGAAGCGCCTCTGAGGCGGACCTTATGCCAATCAGACGACCTGACCGCCCCAAGGCGGGGTCAATTGCCCCAGTTTGTACGGATAGTACAAGCTGGGGCAGTTTTTTTGCACTGCTGGGGGAGTGGTCCCTATTTGCAAACAAGCGATAGGTACTTTTTACAAAACGGGGATCAAATATTTATCTTTTCTGACGACTTTTTTCATGAGAAAGGCAAAATCCTTTTTATCGTACCGTGAACATGGTAAACTGATTATAAACAGTAGCATCGCAAAAGGGTGGAGATTCCATGAAGCTGTTTCAAAGAATCCCGGCGAGTTTCTTTTCCATCTTGGCCTCCCCGAACCGGGAAATCTACTGGGCTGCGCTGGTCACGCTGCATCACCTTTTGGAATACGAGCTGAATATTCCGGTAGAGGATTACTGTATAGCGCTGGGCGATAAGCTTTCGGACATGGAGCTGACGGCGGAGGATACACTGGACGAGGAGGAACAGCGTTTGATCCGGCAGCCCAACGGAAAGGTCCGATGGATCGTCCACCGGCTCAAGCGCGCTGGGTGGCTTGATACAGAGTACCGCGACGGTACCTTTGAGGAGGTAATTGCACCACGCGATTACGCGGATAAGGTGATCCGACTGCTGCTGGAGCTGGAGAGTGCTGGGAACAAGGAATATAACTCCCTGGTATTTTCCACCTACAGTGGGCTGAAGCAGGCTTATGAAGAGAAATCCGATCGAATGTATGAGGCGCTGCTGACAGCCCGACGAAATACGACGGAGCTTTTGCAGGATTTGAAGAGTCTGTACCACAATATCCGGTATTATCATCAGATTATAGGTCGGGCCATGGATGTCAACCAGCTGCTGCACGACTACTATGATGAATACAAAAGTATGCTGGACAGGATCTATCATCCCATCAAAACGATGGATTCCCTGCCTCACTATCGGCAGCCGATTCTGGATATCCTCAATGCCTTGCTGGCAGATGATGCGCTCATGGAGCGTGCCGCCGGTCGAATGGCGCAGCTTCATCCGGATGAGGAGCCGGCCCAGGCCCGCCGCGCCCTGGAACACTGTGTGCAGGAGCTTTTGAGCAGTTACTCCAATGTGGAAGAAATCTTGCGGCAGATAGACCGGAAGCACAGGGCCTATACGCGGGAGTCGGTGGATAGTATCAAGTACCGCATGTCCGCGGATCACAGTATCGCCGGGAAGCTGACAGAGCTCTTGCGTGCGCTGTCGGAAGCAGTGCCGGGACGGCGCCGGGAGGAAATGCTGGAATGGATGCGAAGGGGCATCCAATGCGAGAATCAGGTTTTTGCCGATGGGGCCTCCTTATGGCACCCCACGGCCCGCAGCCGGAGGACGGGGGCGCCGGACCGAAAAGTGGAAGATCCGTCTCCCGAGGAGGAGAGAGAGCTGATACAAGCCTTCCGTGCCGACCAGAGCAGGCGGTACTCTGCTGCGAGGGCGTGGCAATACATCGAAAGCATGATGGACGAGCGGGATGAAATATCCAGTGACGATCTGGTGTTGGAGAAGGATGACCAATTTGTCTGGTTGCTGATTGCTTCCGTGCGGTCTACGGATCGGAGCGCACCATATTCGCTGGAGTTTCTGCAGGGAGACACTGAAATCAATGGATATCGGGTCCCACGCATGAAGATCTGCCGTAAGGCGCATACCAAACCGGCGGGAAAGGAAAACACTTATGTGGATGGATGAATACGAAGCCTTGAACGCGACGGAAAAAGCGGATTTCCGCCGTCTGGTCAATGCGCTGCTCTCCCGCACCTATCTTTTGCGGAACATCTACGATGACCAGAAAAAGATGATGGATCTCAACGGTGATTACCGGACGGCACGGCGGTTTTTCTCGATTCTGCAGGGATATTTCGCTCTTGCGGGATGGGATCTGTACCGGGACGACGAGTATGGGGTCCTTTACCTGCGCAATCAGTTGGGAAGCAACCGGGTCAGGTTCGGTGCATTCACCACGATGTTTCTGTAC
>CAUBHZ010000066.1 GCA_958435885.1 uncultured Intestinimonas sp.
GGCGTATGGTGTTCAGCCAAACCGCCCCGGGCAGGTCGTCGGTGAGGTAGGCCACAGGCTCCCCATACACCTCCAGCTTCCAGTCCTCCCCCTCTCTGATTAGGGTAAACCGCTCCAGAGGGGCGTCGTAGTAGTTGCCCAGGCCCACCAGGGCAAAGTCCAGCCGGTCCTCCGTCCGGGCAAGGAGCATAAGGCTGTCAAAGCAGTAGGTCGCTGGGGGCAGGAAGGTGCCGCCGTCCATGTAGGCGCCCTCCCGCCACCAGAGACCGCCGTCCAGGTCCCTGAGCCATGGGTCATCGTCGGGGTCCAGGTACTGGTCCATGCGGTGCTCGTCGGCGAAGGCGGCGTCCACGGCGGCCCGGACCTCCGCCACCGAGGCGTACTTTGGGAAGGGGTACCAAGCCCGGCCCTGATCGTCGTAGCGGGGCTCCCCCTGGGCCTGGGCCGCCGGCGTATAGCCCAGGCAGTCACACAATACCGTGTAGGCGGCATCCATCTTTTCCCGGAGGAGGGCGGCGTAGTCTGCCCGCTCCTCGGCGGTGATGGAAAGCGGCTCGCCAGCGCCCCAGTTCTGCTGCCAGAGGGCAGAGAGGTCCACCTCTTCATACTGAAGATGTTCTGACGTCTCCTCCACAGCGGGACCGCAGGCCACTATGGTCCCAAACGTGCCCACGCACAGAATAGTGAGCAGGATGGGGAGCACCCCACTTCGCCTGGGCGCGGTCAGCAGATCGTTGAGCCGGGCCCTGAGCAGGCGCTTACCGGTGTGAAATTCGGTGGAAAACCAGGTGCGGGGACAGCGGTTCATGGTGCGCCTCCTATTCTGAGAGGGTCCAGGTCTGGCCGTCAAAGACAAAGGACAGGCGTTCGGCCTGATAGGTGAAGTCCACCCGGTCCTGGGCGGCAGTGGTGACGGTGAAGTCCGCTCCGTCGGGGACGGTGTCCAGATCCCGGACGGCGGAGAGGAGCCCGGGCAGCAGCTGCCCCCAGGCCGACCTTGTGATGGTAAAGCCCTGGACCGCCGCTCCGTCGGCGATGGCCTGAGCAGTGCTGGGGAGAAGGGCGTTCCCCTCCAGGTCGCTCCGGGGGACGATGGCGATGGGAGTGTAGTGCCACAGGTCGTCCCGGAGGGCCAGGAGGGCCGGCTTGCCCTGACCACCGAGGACAGCGAGCCAGCCCGAGCCGTCCGGGGACATGCCCTCGGTGAGCGGGGTGCCGGAGGCGCCCTGGAGCCGGTAGTCGAAGCGCCAGGCCTCCAGCACGTAGCCGTCGGCCAGGGTCCGCACCAGTCCGCCCAGGGTGTCTCCGGTGCCGCTGGTCACATCCAGCTCGGTGATCACCCTGCCGGTGATGGTCACACCCAGAGAGGCCTCCAGCTCCCCGGCCATCCGGTCCATCTCGGCCTCCACGGCGGCCACCAGGGCGGCGGGTTTGCCGTCGGCGGCGCTGGGAGGGGAATAGGGTGCGTCCAGCCGGTAGTATTTGGTGAAAATCCAGCCGCTCTCCTGGGGGGAGGACCGCTGGACCTGGAAGGTCCAGGTGCAGGGCTGGCCGTGGTCGGTGCCCTCCAGGGTAAAGGTATAGCGGGTATCGCTCACCTCGGTGAGGAACAGGGTGCTCACGTCGGCGGTGTAGTCCCAGTCCAGGAACTCGGCCGCGTCGGCCCGGACCCACAGCCCGCCTCCCCATTCCAGAAAGAGGGGGTCGGGGACGTAGACATAGGTCTGGAAGAGTTCGGTGGCGGTCTCACGGCCAAACCGGTAGAGGAGGCCGCTGAGGACCTGATCGTCCATCCGGAGCTGCTCGTCCCACTGCTGGTAACCGGCGAGCCGGAGCCGGGTCACCCCATTGCCGTCCACCCATGGATCTCCTTCGATGGTGGCGGCGGCGATGAGGGGGGCAAAGGCGGCGTCTGCCTCCTCCAGGAGGGACCGGCAGAGGAGCTTTTGACCCGCGGCCACCAGAGACGGGTCGGACTCCGCCAGCAGGGCGTCCACAGCCGCCTGGACCGCCGTGCTGTCCACATAGCTGGCGGTGGTCAGGGGGACGTAGTCCTCCCCGATGCGCTGGAAGAGAAACAGGGTGGTCCAACCGTCAAAGAGGTAACCGTTCTCGTCGATGGACATGCCCCCGGCCAGGGTGGTGGTGTCCGGGTCAAAGTCCCTGGTGCCCAGCTGGGCCCGGTAGAGCTCCAGAGTGCCCTCCTTCAGAACATGGTCGTAGGACCCGGCGGGGGAGAGGAACTGCCACACGCCTTTCTCGCCGGCCAGGTCCTGGGCGTAGTCGGAGACGGCGGTGGGGATGACCTCGGCGGTGGCGGCGGGCGTCTCTGGAGTGCCTGCCTGGTCACAGGCCACCATGGTCCCGAAGGTGGCCACACACAGGAGCGTGAGCAGGATGGGGAGCACCCCCATCCGCTTGGGGCCGGCCAGAAGGCTGCGGAGCCGGAGCTTGAGAAAGCCCTTGCCGCTGTTGAACTCGGTGGAGAACCAGGTGTGGGGTGCACGCATACAGAGCCCTCCTTTCGGGGTCAGTACAGGGTGAATACGGCCTTGGAGGTAAGCCACTGGAGCAGTGCATTGTAGTCCGTCCAGAACTGGGAGCTGGGGGACCATGTGAAGTCGGTGACGGGGAGGTAGTACCAGCCGTTGCCGCCGGGGACGCCGGGGACGGCGGACCGGCCCAGCAGGTTGATCTCCCGGCCCTCGGGCAGGGTGGGCAGGGGGTCCTCCGGCCCGGCCAGGATCTGGACCAGACAGCCGGAGCCGGGCTCGATGCCCTCCGGCTCCACGCCGCCGCGCAGGGAGACGTACCGCTCATAAGCGGGGCGGTAGTAGACGGCCAGACCGCCCTCCACCTCGCGGAAAATGAGCGAGGAGTTGTGGTAGTCGCCCCGATCGGGCAGCTCCCAGGAGAAGTGGAGGGCGTCGCTGGTGAAAAGGGCCTCCTCCGGCGAGAAATAGTTCCCGTCGGTGACGGTGGGGAGGTAGCGGTCCCAGGTGGGCGCGTCCATGAGCCGGAAGTAATCCTCCGCCAGGGAGGCCAGGGCCTCCTCGCTCTCCGCCTCCCCGGCACTGTAGCGGCCCAGATAGATATACTGGTTGGTAGAAAAGAAGTAGACCGAGTAGGGGGTGGGGTCTATCCAGTCGGGCTGGCCGGAGAGGGTGAGGGGGCAGCGATAGGCGGCGATGCCGTCAAAGCCGCGGCTGGCCGGGTCCTCCGGGTCGTAGTAGAGGACGGCGGCCAGGGTCATATCGCCGTAGGCGTAGTTCCCCCCGCCAGCCTGGGCCAGGGCGTACTGGTCCAGCTCGGGATAGAAGTAGCCCGCGGGGTCGGAGACGGTCTCCGGAAAGCGGAAGGTGCCGGGGATATAGGAGAGGAGACCGCCCAGGGAGGTGTTTACGTTGACGACCTGGCCCTCCTTCTGGTACTGGTACCAGTCGTCCAGTACCGTCCAGCCGGTGCCGGTCCGCTGGGCCGCCCGGAAGCCCCACACAGGGGGGAAGGCGTCCGAGATATAGTCCCCCAGATAGAAGAAGGTGAGCTCCCCCTTCGGGTCCATATCGGTGTATTGCGCCACCAGGGCGGGGAGAGAATCCCGAAAGGCCAGCGCTTCCTGGGGAAGATTGGGCGCCACCAGGTAGATGCTGCTGTAGGAGGCGGCGGTGGGGCGGAGCTGTACCGTACCGGAGGACAGGTCCGCGCTGACCTCAGCCACCGTATCTTCTCCTTGGAGAAGGTCATAGTACCAGTACTCTGTGCCGTTGAGCTCCACGGAGAAGGGCTCGGAGAGGGTGAGGTTCCCCTCCTCCAGCCCCAGGGCGGCGGGGGCCAGGCGGAGAACGGTTTCGGCAATCTCGTCCTCCACCAGCACCGGGGCGTTGGACTCCTCCGCCGGGGTGGTGCGGCAGGCCACCAGGGTCCCAGCGCAGAGGGCCAGGGCGGCCGCCAGGACCGCCAGGGCACGGCCCCGCTTCGGGGCGGGGCGGAGCAGGTCCCGGAGGCGGGTGTGCAGCAGGCGTTTGCCGCCTTTCAGTTCGGTGGAGAACCAGGTGTGGGGACAGTTCATGGAAGGGAGCCTCCTTGCTCAGATGTCCAGCACCAGCCCCCGGGACAGGGTCCAGGGACCGGCGGCGTTGGTGACGGAGAAGTGACCTGCCTGGGCGCCGTCCACGGTAAGGTCCACTCGCCACTCATCCCCGTCGGTGACGCAGACGGGGGTGCCGTCGGGGACCTCCTCTCCGGTGTCCGGGTCCAGGTTGGCGGTGCGGAGGGAGGCGGTCCGGGTCTGGGTAAAGGAGAAGGTCAGCCGTTCCCACACGTCGTCCCCGAAGGCAACCACTAGGGCCTCGCCGGGCGTAGTCCCGGGGAGGCCGTCCACAAAGGCCTGGGCGGCGGCCTCCATGTTCTGGTTTTCCGCCGTCACCGGGGTGAAGAAGCAGCGGCTCAGGTAGAGGGGGAGCAGCTCGTCGGCGGCGGGGGTGCGGAGCAGGACGGGCATGCCCTCGGCCTCATAGGCGGTGTCCAGCTGGGCGCAGAGGTCCGCCGGGGCGCCCTGACTTTGGTAGAAGGCGCCGGGGCTCATGTCGTCGCCTCCGTCCACCCCGGCGGTGACGGTGTAGCCGTCCCCCACGGCCTCCACGGTAAAGACGGCACAGTCGCTGCCGCCTCCCTGGTTGGCCCCACGCTGGAGGAGAAAGTCGTAGTAGTAGGTCCGGTGGAGGATGCAGAGGTAGCGGGTGGCGTTCCCCTCCTCATAGCTGCCCACCACCGTGACCCGGGGCAGACAGAGGTCGGCGCTGCCGGACTGCGATGTGCGCAGGTTCAGGGCGGCGTCGTAAAGTGCGCCCTCCAGGGAGGCGGGGTCCAGGCCCAGATAGGCGGCGGTGGGGCTCCACAGGGCCAGGGGGCGGGTCACGACGAATCCGTTCTCCGGTGCGCCCATTGTCCGCCACTGACACCACAGAGGCGGGTCCATAACGTCCACAAGCTCGGCGGGGACGAAGGTGTCCACATCGGTGGAATAGGTCTCCTGGAAGCGGTTGAGGTTGCCCTGGTTCCAGGTGTAGAGCCCCAGCCAGGGGTCCATGCCCTCGGCTCCGTCCACGTTGGCCCCCTGGAGGTAGAAGGTCACATCGTCGTCCTCGCCGATGCGGAAGCCCCGGATGGAGAAGCTGTCCTCGTCCAGGGGGAGGGGAAGTTCCCCAGATGCCAGGGCCTCCGCCACCGCCTCCCGGAGGGTGCCCTCGGTGATGCCGGCCAGGTCCAGGGCCTCCTCCACGGTGACCGAGCGGCGCTCCTGCCGGTCGTAGACCCAGGCGTACAGGTCGCCGTCGGTGCCGTAGTTGGGGTAGACGTTCTCCAGCAGGGCCAGGTTCAGGTAGCGCTCCGTGGTGACGGGATAGGCGGCCACCTCGCACCAGGTGCCGCTCTGGTAGGGGTCGTCCATGTAGACCTGGTACACCGCCTTCCGCTCCAGCAGGGCGGCGTTGATGGCCTGGGCGTCGGAGCTGTCATCCCCGGCGATCTGGGGGATCTCCAGAATGCTGCCCCGGTCGTTATAGTACTGGGTATCCATGACGATGTGGGCAGTGGCGTCACCGGCACCGGACCGGCAGGCCACCAGGGCACCGGCGCAGAGAGCCAGCACCGCCGCCATAGCGGCCAGCGCCCGGCCACGCCTCGGGGCGGGGCGCAGCAGGCCCCGGAGACGGGTGCGCAGAAGGCGCTTGCCGCCTTTCAGTTCGGTGGAAAACCAGGTGTGAGGACAGTGCATGATAAACTCCTTTCGCGGTGGAAACGCGGTCAGCGGTGGGAGCGGACGGCGTCCAGGATGACCTGGCCGTACCGGGCACGGTCGTCGTCGGGTAGGCCCTTCACCACGTCGTCGTCACAGCAGCGCTCCAGATCTCCCTCGGCGGCCCGGAGCAGCACCCAGGTGAGGGGGTTGAACCAGTGGACCAGATTGGCGCACAGCAGCAGGGCCTTGTAGAGGATGTCCCGCCGCTTGAAGTGGGTGAGCTCATGGCGGAGGATGAACCACAGGTCTTCCCGGGGCGGCAGCGCCTCCGGCAGGATGACGGTGGGGGCAAAGAGGCCGGTCATCATGGGACCCTTCACCCCGGGGCAGGTGAGGAGCCGTACCGGCTGGGCAAGGCCCAGCTCCCGGGTGAGGTCGGAGAGAAAGTGAGGGGCCTCCATGGGCTTTGCCCACCGCCGCAGGTAGCCCTGGAACCGCAGGTAGCCGATGAGGTGCCACAGCAGCAGGAGGACGGCCCCGGCCAGCCACACCCAGAAGAGGACCTGGGACAGGGTGAGGGAACGGACCGCCGGCTGTACGGCGGGGACGGTGGCCTCCGGCTGGGTGACGGCTGGCTGGACGGGGGCGGCGGTATTCACCACCGGCGTAAAGTCGGTGGAGACGGGGGCGGGGGTGCTGACGGTTGGGGGCGCGGTGTAGACCACCCGGTCGGGCGGCGTCTCCAGCTGCACCGGGGCCTCCGGCAGGGAGAAGTTGAGAGGAATGAGCAGCCGCACCGCCACCGCCAGCCAGGCCCAGTACCGCCAGCGGATGGCGTAGCGCCGGGCGAGGATGGGCCCCAGCAGCAGGAGCAGCAGGATCACCGCCGACATGGTCAGGGTGATCTCGGCCAGAGTGATGAGAAAGTCGGACATGGGCTGGGGCCCTCCCTTTTAGTCAAAGTAGTCGGTGAGCTGAACGCGGCGGACGGTGTCCCCACCGTCGAAGTAGAAGATGAGATAATGGCCGAAGCCGCCGTCCTCCGGGCCGAACCAGAGGAAGTCGCCCTCAATGTCCCAGTTGGGCTGGTCGCTGGCGGTGGGGTAGGCCCGGAGCACATCCTCCCGGGTGGAGCTGCCGATGAGGATGCCCCGGTTGGTGCGGAAGCCGGAATGGCTGGTCTCCATGGTCCAGATGGAGGTCTCTCCCTCCGGGGAGACGTAGCACTCCAGGGTGAGGTCGGGCCAGGACCACCGCTCCCAGCGGTCACCGGGCTGGTAGCTTACCGCGCCGTCGGAGATGTCGGTGATCTCGGGCTCTCCCAGGACTTCAATGAGGTAGCCGGCGCTGCCGGTCAGGCCGTACCAGCCGCCGCCCTGCCACAGCAGGGCGAAGTCGGTGTCGGGCAGGCCCCAGGAAAGGGCCTCCGCCTGCCGGCTGTAGGTGCCGGGCCGGGCGTTGAAGCCGCCCAGGACCTTGCAGTCCTCGCCGGTGCAGGCGAGCACCAGGTAGTAACGCTCGCCGTCGGCCAGGTCCAGGGGCATGGATACCCATTTTCCGTCCACATCCAGCAGATACTCCGTCTCATAGACGCCGCAGGCTGTCCCGGCGGGGGCGGTGGCCTCCTGTTGGAAGGTGAGGGAGGCGAGCTGGACCTGCTGTTCCAGGTGCTGCGTGCTCAGGTAGGCCCGTGCGGCGGTCTCAGCCTCGTCCTGGAGGAGGGCCCACTGGAGAGGACGGCGGATGGTCTCAGTGAAGAGCTCGCTGCCGGGCTCACAATCGTTGACCATGGAGGAGAAGAGGTAGACCGGCTCCTCCGCGCCCACGTCGAAGATCAGGTAGGTGGAGTTGGGGTAGGTGGCCAGCACCCAGCCCTCCTCGTCCATCTCCATGCCGCCGGCCAGGAGCACCTGGTCCGGGGTGGTGGTGTGGAGCCGCCAGCCCAGGCGGTAGACGTCCAGGGCTACCCCCTCCAGGCCGTCGTAGTGGTAGGTGAGCTCCATGGACTCGATGCGCCAGTCGTCGTAGTCGGCGGGCTGGCCGATCATCTCCATCTTGCCGTCCACCATGCCCACCGCCCCGGAGTTTTCCGACCAGTAGCGGTACTGGTCCCAGACGTAGGACTCCGCAGCGGCGAGGACGGCGTCGGGAACGTCCACGCCCTCCCAGACCTG
>CAUBHZ010000067.1 GCA_958435885.1 uncultured Intestinimonas sp.
CACGCTTCTGCCCCCTATCGCATACCAACATACATACTTTATCAGTATAGCAAATTCGGGGGAAAAAGACAATCTTAGACTGTGTAAAAAGGCCAAAACCCGGCAGCCTGCGCCTGTAGCTTTTTTCCATTTCCATAAAACGTCCCTGCGGGTGTCGTTTTCCGGGCCTTTCCGCGTGGAGACGCCCTATTCCCGGACGCCGCCGGGCGCGCCTTCCTCCTCCAGCAGCCGCCCGTCGCTGTAGCGCAGGCACCGCCGGAGCCGGGCCTCCCCCCGCTTGATGGTGCGGGAGACGGTGGACTTGTTCACCCCCACCCGCTCGCCGATCTGGCGCATGTTCAGCCCCTGGCCGTAGTAGAGCAGCAGGAACTGCCGCTGGCGGTCGGTCACGTCCTGCCGGAGGGCCTTGGCCAGGTTCTCCCTGAGCCTGTCCAGCTGCTGGGCGTTGTCGGAGGCCATCTCCCGGGTGTAGGCCGCCATGTCGGCGGCGTAGCTCAGACCCCGCCTATAGTGTATACTTGCCATTGCGGCGATACCCCCTGTCGTAGTAGCGTTCACACAGGACGGCCAGATCCCTGGCTTCCCGCCACATGACGGCAAGCATGCGGATCCTGCCCTCCATGGTGCTCCTCTGGTCCTGGTCCAGTTCGGGCAGCCGCGCTTGAAGTTCCTTCAGGCGCTGCCGGAGGACCGTTGCCTGAGTCCTATATTCGACGGAAATTTCGATCAGTGTCATTGTATGCTCTCTCATCCTCCAACCCTTGTTGTTCCGCGGCGCAGGCCGGACACAGCCGGCCTCCGTCCTCCCAGAGGACGGGGTCGTACCGGTACAGCTCCCCGCCGCAGCGCCGGCAGTAGGCCACCGGCCTGGCGCGCTGGACGTCCCGCAAAGGGTACGCCCGGGTCCTCCCTCTCCTGGTCATGCTCCTCCCCAAAAAAAGTTGCACGTTTTTTGCTTTTACCTGTTGACAATCCGCCTCCTTTCTGCTAGAATAAACGTCGCTGCGGACGAGCACACAACCATCTGCTGGTGTAGCTCAGCTGGTAGAGCAGCTGATTTGTAATCAGCAGGTCGGGGGTTCGAATCCGTCCACCAGCTCCATCGTCAGAAGAAGCCCACTGCATTCCACTTCCGGCTTGCGCCGAAAGTTCCATATCCGTGGTCTCCTTCTTCCTCTCCCAAAAAAGTGTTTCGCACTTTTTCGGGTTCCCAATTGAATATGGAGGAGTTCCCGAGTGGCCAAAGGGGGCAGACTGTAAATCTGTTGTCGTCGACTTCGGTGGTTCGAATCCACCCTCCTCCACCAGAAAAACGGTGACCCCGTCAGGGGTTGCCGTTTTTCTTTTGTAAGGGTGGATTCGAAAGCCGGCTCTTGGCGGTGCGCCGGTGGCGCGCCGCAACCGGCGTGGCTTTTCCGCAGAAAAGCGAATCCACCCGACTGTCTCCTGTTTCTGTCTTTCTGACAAGAGGTAAAAGTGGAACAGGAAACAGGATTTTCTCCATCTTTGTGCACAGCGTGTGGAAAAAAGCCTCTCATCTCCCCTCTCCGCACCGCCAAAAGCGGCACCGCACGGGACTTGTCCCGCTGATCTTTATAGAACAAATGTTCTATATCGTGCATGTATCATAGCACCGATTTGATGCCGTCGTCAATGCAACTTTTGGGTTTTCACCCGCTTCCTTCCCTAGAAAAGTACGCAAAAAAGGACCGCTGTTCCTTGGAACAGCGGTCCTTTTTATGTCAATCGATGCTCAGACCTCCATGATGACGGGCAGGATCATGGGGTTGCGCTTGGTCTTCTTGTAGAGGAAGCCGGACAGGTCGCTCTTGATCTCACCCTTGATGGCGGACCAGTCGGTGGTATGGGTGCGCTCGCAGCGCTCCAGGGCCTCCACGGCCACCCGGCGCAGCTCCTCCATGAGCTCCTCGGACTCCTTGACGTAGACGAAGCCGCGGGTAATGATATCGGGGCCGGAGACCACGGCGCCGTTCTCGCCGGACATGGAGGTGACCACCACGATCATGCCGTCCTCGGCCAGATGCTTCCGGTCCCGCAGGACCACGCTGCCCACGTCGCCCACGCCGTAGCCGTCCACAAAGACCTTGCCGGCGGGGACGGTGCCGTTGAGCTTGACGGAGTTCTGGGTGACCTCGATGACCTTGCCGATGTCGCTGATGACGATGCGGCGGGGGTCCATGCCCATCTCCTGGGCCAGCTTGGCGTGGATCTTCAGGTGGCGCTGCTCGCCGTGGACGGGGATGAAGAACTTGGGCTTGACCAGGGCGTGGATGATCTTCAGCTCCTCCTGGCAGGCGTGGCCGGAGACGTGGAGCTCACCGGCCCGCTCGTTGACCACCTCGGCTCCCTTGCGGTAGAGCTCGTTGATGACGTTGCCGATGGAGTTCTCGTTGCCGGGGATGGCGGAGGCGGAGAGGATGACCCGGTCACCGGCCTGGATGTCCACCTGCTTGTGGGTGGAGAAGGCCATGCGGGTGAGGGCGGACATGGTCTCGCCCTGGCTGCCGGTGGTGATGATGCACACCTTGTTCTTGGGCAGGCCCTTGATGTGGTTGACGTCCACCATCACGCCCTCGGGGATGTTCATATAGCCCAGCTCGGTGGAGACCTTCAGGGCGTTCTCCATGCTCCGGCCGGTGACAGCCACCTTCCGGCCGTACTTGGCGGCCACCGAGATGACCTGCTGGATGCGGTCCACGTTGGAGGCGAAGGTGGTGACGATGATGCGCTGGTCACAGCCCCGGAATAGGGCGTCGAAGGAGGCGCCCACGCACCGCTCGCTCTTGGTGAAGCCGGGGCGCTCCACGTTGGTGGAGTCGCACAGCAGGGCCAGGACGCCCTTCTTGCCCAGCTCGCCCAGCCGGGCCAGATCGATCATACCGCCCTGGATGGGGGTGGAGTCGATCTTGAAGTCGCCGGTGTGGACCACGGTGCCGATGGGGGTCTTGATGGCGAAGGCCACGGCGTCGGCGATGGAGTGGTTGACGTGGATGAACTCCACCGAGAACTTGCCCGCCTTGACCACCTCGCCGGCCTCACAGGTGATGAGCTTGGTCTTGTCCAGGAGCCGGTGTTCCTCCAGCTTCAGCTTCACAAGGCCCGCGGTCATACGGGTGGCGTAGATGGGGGCGTTGACGCTGCGGAGCAGATAGGGGATGGAGCCGATGTGGTCCTCGTGGCCGTGGGTGAGGAAGATGCCCCGGATCTTGTCCTGGTTCTTGATGAGGTAGGTGAAGTCGGGGATGACCACGTCGATGCCGTACATATCGTCGTCGGGGAAGCCCATGCCCACGTCCACCACGATGATGTCGCCGCCGTACTCGTATACCGTCAGGTTCTTGCCGATCTCGTTGAGACCGCCCAGAGAAATGATCTTCAGTTTTTCTGCCATAAAAGTATGCTTACACTCCTTTTTTCAGTCGATGGATGGAAGGGATGCAGGCACAGGGGCGCAGCAAAACAAAGCCAGAGATCCGCTCCGCGCTTTCCGGCCCTGCCTCGCCGGAAAAAGAGAGCGCTCCCCCGCTGGAAGCCGCGACGCCCTATCCTGTTTTTGCCTTATATATCGGTGCCGGAGCACATAAAGCCATAAAAAGACGGTCCGTCCCCGCCGTCAAAGCGGCGGGGGAAAATGACCCATTACGCGTAGTATACCACATCCTGAGGGGAAAGTATACAAGAAATTTGTCCGCTTTCGGCATCAAAAAGAAGGATTGCGCTCCCGGTGGAGATATGCTATACTGGCCGTGCTGAACTGAATATGCTGCGTCTGGTGGAGCAATGCGCTCTGAAAAGGGAAGCGGGGTGAGAGTCCCCCACAGCTACCACTACTGTGTAAGGCGACAACTGGCCACATGCCACTGTGCAAACGGGAAGGCGGCCACGCGGATGAACCGAAAGTCAGGAGACCTGCCAGACTGCAATACGGGGGAGATTTTCCGGGTTAGGGGAAATTGCCTTACTTTCAGGATCTTGCTCTGTATGCAATTCAGGGCAGGATTTTTTTATTTCCCATCCGGGAAGAGAAAGGAAGGCAACCCATGAAACACCTGTGGAAACGCACCGCTGCCGGTCTGATGGCCGCCCTGATGCTGCTGGGCGCCGGCTGCTCCGGCCAGCCCGCAGCATCTCCCGCCCCAGCCGAGACCGCTCCTGTCCCCTCCGAGACGTCGGAACAGGCCATGACCACTACCTTTGTGGACGACCTGGGCCGGGAGGTGGAGCTGGAGCTGCCCGTCACCCGGGCCTGCGTGGCCAACCGCTACAACAACGAGCTCATCCGGGCCGTGGGCGCCGGAGACTGCGTGGTGGGCGTGGACATCTACACCTCCCAGGACAGCGTGTACTGGCCTCAGTTCGGCGAGGCCGAGACCTTCGGCAAGGACGAGTACGACTATGAGAAGATCGTGGCCCTGGACCCCCAGGTGCTGGTGCTGCCCAAGAACGGCAAGGTGGAGGAGTCCATCGAGAAGCTGGAGCCCTTCGGCATTCAGGTGGTGGTCATCACCGGCTGGGACAACTCCGACGTGCCCAAGCAGATCCGCCTGTGCGGGACCCTGTTCGGCAAGGAGGAGCAGGCGGAGGAGCTGGTGGGCTTCTATCAGAAGCCGGTGGACTACATCAACCAGCAGCTCCAGCAGGTGACGGAGCGCAAGACGGTCTACTGGGAGTACGGCGGCGACTACACCACCTGTATCCCCGGCACCTCCAATGACGGCTGGCACAACATGATCCTCATGGCCGGCGGCGAGAATATCTTCGGGGACGCCTCCCTGGCCGGCAAGGACATCGACCCGGAGCAGGTCCTCCTGGCCGACCCCGACCTCATCGTGAAGATCTACGCCGGCGAGGTGGTGGGCAACAGCGGCGTCTTTACCGCCCCGCCCCAGGAGGAATTCGCCGCCAAGGCGGAGGAGATGCTCAAGCGGGAGGGCTGGAGCGGCCTGACCGCGGTAAAGGAGGGCAACTTCTACCTCAACACCGCCTTTATGAGCGGCGGTCTGGGCAAGATGATCGGCGCGGCCTACATGGCCAAGTGGCTCTATCCCGACCTGATGACCGAGCTGGACCCGGACGCCATCTTCACCCAGTGGATGGCCTACCAGGGCTTCACCCCCAACGCCTCCCATTTCTACCACGTGCCGGCCCAGAATGGGGCCGCCTGACATGGCAGACGGTTTCGCGGAACTGAGCGGCCGCTACCTGGACCTGCGGGCGCGGAAGCGGCTGTGGATGGGTCTGGCGGTCCTGCTCCTCCTGGCCGCCGCCCTGGCCGCCTGCTGCATGGGGGTGGCCGACCTGACCCCCGGGCGCCTTCTCGCCACCTGGCTGCCGCCCCTGCGTCCCCTCCTGGGGAGCGTCCCCCTCACAGCGACGGAACAGAATGTGCTGCTGATGCTGCGTCTGCCCCGGGTGGCCATGGCGGTGGCAGCCGGAGCCGGCCTGGGCTGTGCCGGCACCGTGATGCAGGCCATCACGGGAAACGCCATGGCCAGCCCCTTCACCACCGGCCTCTCCAACGCCGCCGCCCTGGGGGCGGCCCTGGTGGTCCTCTTCGGCGGCTTTCCGGTCTACCTCCAGGAGAGCGCCATGGTCCTCTCCGCCTTCGTCATGGCTCTGCTGTGCGCCGGGCTGGTCTACGGCATCTCTTCCCTGCGGGGACTGGGACCGGAGACCCTGGTCCTCACCGGCATCGCCCTCAACTACCTCTTCAGCGCCGTCAACTCCAGCATGCAGTACATTGCCAATGAGCAGCAGCTCCCCGCCATCATCCACTGGACTTTTGGCAGCCTCACCGGCGGAAGCTGGCGGGACATCGCCGTGATGGCCCTTTTCCTGGCGGCGGTCTACCCCCTCTTCGCCTCCCGGGCCTGGGCCATGAACCTTCTCTCCGCCAACGGCGACGAGAGCGCCGCCGCCCTGGGGGTCCACGTGCGCAACACCCGCCTGGTCCTGGGCGTGGGCGTGGCCTTTCTCACCGCCTCCGTGGTCAGCTTCACCGGCATCATCGGCTTTGTAGGGCTTGTAGCCCCCCACATCGCCCGTCTCATCATCGGCGGCGACCACCGGTACCTCCTCCCCTTCTCCGCCCTGTGCGGGTCCATTCTGGTGCTCATCGCCGACACCGTGGGACGGGTGGCCTTCTCCCCCACCACCCTGCCGGTGGGGATCGTCGTCTCCTATGTGGGGGTGCCCCTCTTCCTGTACCTCATCCTGAAAGAGAGGTGGGGCAGGACATGAGCGCTCTGGAGCTCTCCGGGCTCTCCTTTTCCTACCGGCAGCACCCCGTCCTCCGGGACATTGACCTCACTGTGGAGGAGGGAGGCTTCTGCGCCCTGCTGGGGGCAAACGGCGCCGGCAAGACCACCCTGCTCAAATGCGTCAACCACCTGCTCCGGCCCGGCGGAGGCCGGGTGCTGTGGCGGGGGGTGGACACGGGCCGCCTCACCATGCGGGAGCGGGCCAGGATCTACGGCTACGTCCCTCAGAACACCCAGGCCAGGGCGGGACTCGACGTCTTTGAGACCGTTCTCTCCGGCCGCCTGCCCCACATGGGCCGTCGGGCCTCCTCCGCCGACGTGGACCTGGTCTCCGCCCTGCTGGAGGAGCTGGGGCTGGCGGCGCTGGCCTTCCGTCCCCTTCAGCAGCTCAGCGGCGGAGAGCGGCAGCGGGTGCTCATCGCCCGGGCCCTGGCCCAGACCCCGGAGGTGCTGCTGCTGGACGAGCCCATCAGCAGTCTGGATCTCCGGTATCAGTACGAGATCATGGACCTGCTGCGCCGGGTCTCCCGGGAGCGGAGACTCACCGTGGTGGCCGTCCTCCACGACCTGAACATCGCCCTCACCTACGCCGACGAGCTGGCTCTCCTGAAGGATGGCCGGCTGTACGCCAAGGGACCGCCCCAGCAAGTACTGACGGAACAGGCCGTGGAGGAGGTCTTCGGCATCTCCATGGAGCTGCTCACCGTAAAGGGCCGGGCCGTCCTGCTGCCGGTCCGGGACGCCGGGTCACCCCCTCCCCCGTGATCTCCTCCTTTTCAACGGGCGCTCCTTATGCTACAATGGAGAGACCATTCTGACATTGGAGAGGAGCTGTCTGCATGGAGGAGATCCGGCCCGGCCGTTACCGCCACTTCAAGGGGAAGGAGTACCGGGTGCTCTACACCGCCCGCCACTCCGAGACCCTGGAACCCATGGTGGTCTACCAGGCTCTCTATGGGGAGCGGGGCATCTGGGTCCGCCCCGCCGCCATGTGGGGGGAGCACGTGGAGCGGGAGGGCTATTCCGGTCCCCGCTTCACCTATCTGGGCGAGGAGGCGTGAACCGTGAACATCCAGATCTTTGGCAAAAACAAGTGCTTTGACACCAAGAAGGCCCAGCGGTACTTCAAGGAGCGGGGCATGAAATTCCAGGCCATCGACCTTCTGAAGTACGGCATCAGCCGCGGCGAGCTCACCAGCGTGAAGAACGCCGTGGGGCTGGAGGCCCTGCTGGACCCCAAGGCCGCCGACGCCGCCCTGGTGACCTATCTGGCCTACGACGAGGACAAGCTGGAAAAGCTGCTGGAGGACCCCAGGCTCCTCCGCACCCCCATCGTCCGTAACGGGAAACAGGCCACCGTGGGCTACTGCCCCGAGGTGTGGAAGACCTGGACCTGAGGAGGCCCTCCATCTGAATCAGGCACGCCGCATAAAACCTTCCCCCTGGAAGGGGGAAGGTCATGTTTGTGAAGTAAATGCCAATCAACATACGCTTTTGGAGAAAAGAGACGCTCTCAAAACCCGTTTCTTTTTCCCTGCTGGAAAAAGAACGGTTTTTGGAATCCAAA
>CAUBHZ010000068.1 GCA_958435885.1 uncultured Intestinimonas sp.
GCGGGGCGGCTCTCGCCATTTTCGAACCACACCCGGGTGGCATACACCCCATGGGCGGGCACCAGCACCCCTTCCGGGAAGTGCAGATTCACCGTGGGGAAGCCCAGGGTGGAGCCCAGCTTCTTCCCGTGGCTCACCTTGTCGGTGAGCACGTGGGGGTGGCCCAGAAACTCCATGGCCCGCTCCATCTCCCCCTGGGCAATGAGGGTACGGATGTAGGTGGAGGAGACGGTGATGCTCTCCATCTCCACCTTGGGGATGATGTCGCAGCCGATGCCCTGGGCCGCGCACAGCTCCTGGAGCCGCTGGGGATTGCCCTCCCCCTTGTAGCCGAAGTGGAAGTCGTGGCCGGCCACCACATGGGCGGCGCCGTGCTCCTTCACCAGGTACTCGGTGACGAAGTCCCGCCAGTCCATGCGCATCATGCTGTCGAAGTGGGCCACGATGACCTCCTGGATGCCGTAGAGCCGGCGCATCAGGTCGGCCCGGTCGGCGGCGGAGTTGATGAGAGGGGTCACCGCGCCGGTGATCCGGCTGCCCGGGTGGGCGTCAAAGGTAAAGGCGGTGGGAATGAGGCCCTTCTGGGCCGACACATCCCGCACACGGCTCAGGAGGGCGCCGTGGCCCACGTGCACCCCGTCAAAAAAGCCCAGGGCGATGGCTCGTTTTGTCTCGTTCAATGGGATCGTCTCTCTTTCCTCTCCCGGCTCATACCGGGAAAAAGCTTTTGACCGTGATGAGTTTGCCCCGCTCAGCCCGGCACAGGGCCAGAAAGGTCTGGTCGCCGCCGTAGACCCGGTACTCCCCTTCCGGCAGGGCGGGCATCACCAGGGTCATGCCGTTGCGGAGCTTTTTCTCCTCCTCCGGCTTCAGGATCAGAATGGGGCGTCCGGCAAAGTAGGCGTCCACCGGCAGCAGCAGGCTGTCCGCCTCTCCACGGTCGGCGGCGGCCTGGACGGCCTCCAGAGTCACCGCGTCGGCCAGGGTGAACCCGGCGGCCATGGTCCGGCGCAGGGCACCCATACAGCCGCCGCAGCCCAAAGCCTCACCGATGTCGTGGCACAGGGTGCGGACGTAGGTCCCCTTGGAGCAGCGGACCCGCAGGCGGTAGTCCGCCGGACCGGTGGAGTCCAGCAGCTCCAGCTCGTAGATGCACACCGGGCGGGGCGCACGCTCCACCTCCTTGCCCTTTCGGGCCAGCTCGTAGAGCTTTTTTCCGCCGATTTTGATTGCGGAGTACATGGGCGGGATCTGCGTGATGTCCCCACGGAACCGGTCCAGCACCGCCAGTACCTGGTCCCGGTCTACCGTCACCGGCCGTTCTTCCACCACCTCACCGGTGGTATCCTGGGTATTTGTGATAACGCCCAGTTTAAGCTCCGCGATGTATTCCTTTTCGGATTCAGAAGCGAACTCCACCGCCCGGGTGGCCCGGCCGATGAACACGGGCAGCACACCGGTGGCCATGGGGTCCAGGGTACCGGCGTGGCCCACACGCTTCTCGTGAAAGATGCCCCGCACCTTGGCGCACACATCCATACTGGTCCAGTCGGCGGGCTTATCGATGACCAAAATACCGTTAGGCATGACATAACCTCCCCGTGCGCCAAGGTCCGGCGCATTTGCGCCGTTCAAGCGTTTTGCCCTTGGGCAAAACCTTGCCGCAGGCGGAATTCACTTCCGCCGAGGATGTCAAATCAGTTCCGGGATCCCCATGGGCGCTCCGTGCCCATGGGGCGCACACGTCCATACTGGTCCAATCGGATGGTTTATCGATGACAAGAATTCCGTTAGGCATCGGCCTGCACCTTCCGGATGGCGGCCAGGATGGCCGCCTTGGCCTCTTCCACGGTGCCGGACACCGTACAGCCGGCGGCGGCGGCGTGGCCGCCGCCCCCCAGCAGGGCACAGACCTTGGTGGCGTTGAGGGTCTCGTCGGTGCGGACGGACAGCTTGCAGGACCCGCCCTTCAGCTCCCGGATGGTCACCGAGGTATGGACCCCCTCCAGCTGACCCACGAAGGCGGCGATGTCCTCGGCGTCCGCCTCGTCGGCCTCCAGCCGGGCCATGTCGGCCAGGCCGATGGCGGCGATGGCAATGGCGCCGTCGTCGTGGAGGTCCATGGTGTCCACGATGAGGGACTCCAGCCGCAGCCGCTTCAGGCTCTTGGTGCGGAAGTGACGCTTGTTGGCCTTCTGGGCGTCAATGCCGGTGGCCATCAGGTCGGCGGCCACCCGGTGGGTGGCCGGAGTGGTGTTGCTGTACTGGAAGCAGCCGGTGTCGGTGGACACCGCCACATAGAGGGGCAGGGCCGCCGCCGGGGACACCGGACCCCACTGGCATATGAGGTCGTAGATGAGCTCGCCGCAGGCCGCCCGCCCGGCGTCCAGGCAGGTCTCCTTGGCAAAGTACTCCTGGGAGGGGTGGTGGTCGATGGCCAGGTCGATGCCCTGCCGGAGCCAGACCTCACCGGCCGGGGTGAAGAGGCTCTTGCCGGCGATGTCCACCGACACCACAAAGGCGGGCTGGAAGCCCTCCGGAGCCAGATAGCCCTCCAGGTAGGGGGTGAACAGGCGGGTGGCGTCCTCGTTGGGGAGGACCCAGGCCGTCTTGCCCTGCTCCCGCAGGGCCTGGCACAGACCCACGGCGCAGCCGATGGTGTCCCCGTCGGGCCGCTTGTGGGTCAGGATAAGAATGTCATTTTGCCGCAGCAGCAGCGTTGCCGCCTCTCTGTAGTCCATGTTCCGGGCACCTCACTTGTCCAGCTTTTCGATGAGCTCCAGGATGTGGGCGCCCTCGGCGATGGAGTCGTCGGCCACGAAGGTGAGCTCGGGGGTATACCGGAGCTGGAGGGACCGGCCCAGCTCCCGGCGCAGATAGCCGCCAGCCGACTTGAGGCCCTTGACCACCTCTTTGACGTCGCTCTTGTCCAGCATGCTCACGTAGACCTTGGCGTACCGCAGGTCGGGGGCGGTGTCCACCGCCGTGATGGAGACCAGCCCGTGGACCCGGGGGTCCTTCACGGTCCGGATCAGGGCCGAGAGCTCCCGCTGGATCTCCTCGTTGATGCGTCCGATACGATTGCTTGCCATATTTTTCTCCTATCAAGCATACAGACCCGTCCCCTCCTCAAATGACTTGGGGATGGAACGGGTCTGTTTGGTTGTGTTTCTTTTCAGGTGAGATTACACTTCAATCTGCTCCATCAGGTAGGCCTCCACGATATCGCCTTCCTTGATATCCTGGAACTTCTCGAACGTAATGCCACATTCGTAGCCCTGGGCGACCTCCTTCACGCTGTCCTTGAAGCGCTGGAGGGAGGCGATGGCGCCGTCGTAGATGACGATGTTGTCCCGCAGCAGGCGCATCTGGGCGCCGCGCTGCATCTTGCCCTCGGTGACGTAGCAACCGGCCACCATGCCCACGCCGGTGATGCGGAAGACGTTGCGGACCTCGGCCCGGCCCAGGTCCACTTCCTTGAACTTGGGCGCCAGCATGCCCTTCATGGCGGCCTCGATCTCGTTGATGGCGTCGTAGATGACCCTGTACATCCGCATATCCACCTTCATGCGGGCGGCGGAGTCCCGGGCGTTGTTGTCGGGACGGACGTTGAAGCCCACGATGATGGCGCCGGAGGTGGCGGCCAGCATAACGTCGCTCTCGCTGATGGCGCCCACGGCGCAGTGGATGACCCGGACCCGGACCTCCTCGTTGGAGATCTTCTCCAGGGAGGACTTCACGGCCTCGGCGGAGCCCTGGACGTCGGCCTTGACGATGATGTTCAGATTCTTCATCTCGCCGGCCTGGATCTGGCTGAAGAGGTCCTCCAGGGACACCTTCTGACCCACGGGGCCGTTGAGCCGGTCCTTCTGCTCCTGCTTGCGCTGCTCCACCAGCTCACGGGCCATGCGCTCGTCGGCCACGGCGTGGAAGTCGTCGCCGGCGCCGGGCACCTCGCCCATGCCGATGATCTCCACGGGCACAGAGGGGCCGGCCTCGGTGACCTTCTCGCCCCGGGCGTTGGTCATGGCGCGGACACGGCCCACGGCGGTGCCGGCGATGATGATGTCGCCCTGGTGCAGGGTGCCGTTCTGGACCAGCAGGGTGGCCACGGGGCCGCGGCCCTTGTCCAGCCGGGCCTCGATGACGGCGCCGTGGGCGGAGCGGTTGGGGTTGGCCTTGAGCTCCTGCATCTCGGCGGTCAGGTTGACCATCTCCAGCAGATTGTCGATGCCCTCGCCGGTCTTGGCGGAGATGGGGCAGATGATGGTCTCGCCGCCCCACTCCTCGGGCACCAGCTCATACTTGGTGAGCTGCTCCTTGATGCGCTCGGGGTTGGCGTCCGGCTTATCCATCTTGTTGATGGCCACGATGATGGGGATATTGGCGGCCTTGGCGTGGTTGATGGACTCGATGGTCTGGGGCATGATGCCGTCGTCGGCGGCCACAACCAGGATGGCCACGTCGGTGATCATGGCACCCCGAGCCCGCATGGCGGTAAAGGCCTCATGGCCGGGGGTGTCCAGGAAGGTGATGGGCTTGCCATGGACCTCCACCTGATAGGCGCCGATGTGCTGGGTGATGCCGCCGGCCTCGCCGGCAGCCACGTGGGCGTGACGGATATAGTCCAGCAGGGAGGTCTTGCCGTGGTCGACGTGGCCCATGACCACCACCACGGGGGCGCGGGGCACCAGGTCCTCCTCCTTGTCCTCGGCGGTGTCGATGAGCTTCTCCTCGATGGTGACGATGACCTCGTGCTCCACCTTGCAGCCCATCTCCTCGGCGATGATGGCGGCGGTCTCGTAGTCGATGACGTCGGAGAGGGAGGCCATGACGCCGTTCTTGATGAGGCACTTGACCACCTCGGCGCCGGTCTTCTTCATGCGGGAGGCCAGCTCGCCCACGGCGATCTCGTCGGGGATCTTGACCACCAGGGGGTGTTTTTTGGCGATCTCGGCCTGGAGGCGACGCATCTTCTCCTGCTCCTCCGCCCGGCGCTTGCTGCCCTGGAAGCCGCCGCCCCGGCGCTGCTGGTTCCGGCCCTGGAACTTCTGCTTGCCGGCCTGCATCTGCTTGGTCTTGCCGGCGGCCAGGTCCTCCAGCCGCTGGTCGTACTTCTCCAGGTTCACGTTGCCGCTCTTCCGGGTGTCCACGATCTTCTTCTCGGGGACCTTCCGGCTGACGGTGTTCTGCTGGGGCGCGCTCTGAGCGGGCTTCTGGGCAGGCTGCTGCTGGGGCTGCTGGCCCTTGCCGCCGTTGTTGTTGGGCTTGCCGCCGTCCTGAGCGGCGCCGCCGGCAGGCTTCTCCGCCCCCTTCTGGGGCGCGGGCGCCGCCTTGGGCGCGGCGGCGGGCTTGGGCTCGTGATAGGTGTCGGCAAAGATGCTCTCGATGCTCTGGACCTGGTTGTTCTGGGTCAGGTAGTCGAAGAGGATGGCCAGCTCGCCGTCCTCCAGCACCTGCATGTTGTTCTTGGGTGCCTCCCCGTACTTGCCCAGAATGTTGATGATCTCCTTGGGCGTGCGGTCAAAATCCTTGGCCACATCCCGAACTCTGTACTTGATCAGACTACTCAAATAAATTCCCTCCGTTGATCGTTGGGATCACTTCAATACGAAAACCCGGAGCGGAGATCCGGACTTGCGTATTGAAGCGATCCGCGGGCCGTTGCTTCCTTCCTGCCGCCTCCGCGGCCTCATCTGTACCCCTTCACGTCACGTGACGCCCTCCTCCGCGCTTTGTACCCTTCCCGGGACCTTTCCGCACCTGCTTCTTCCGGCCGGACGCCTTGCCGGGCGCCGCCGGTCTGGCGGGGGCGGCCCAGGGCTTGGCCGCCGCCCGCTCCAGCTTCTTCTCATGCCGCCGCTGCTCCTTCTGCCGCTGGAGGGCCCGCTGGGCCTTCTCCTCCAGGGCGGCGGACGTCTCGCCGTACTGCTCCCCGTCGGCCTCCGCCAGCTTGCGGGCGAAGGAGGCCGCCAGGCCGTAGTCGGTGAGGGCCAGCATGGCGCAGGAGGAGCGGCCCACAGAAAGGCCCAGCTCCCCCTTGGTATAGGGGCTCTGGAGGACGGGCACCCCAGCGGACAGGGCGAAGTGTGAGGCCCGGCGCAGGGTGTTGTCGGCGGCGTCGGAGGCCAGCACCACCAGCCGGGCCTTGTGCGCCCGGGTGGCGGCGGCCACAGGCTCCT
The DNA here is from genome assembly GCA_958435885.1 of uncultured Intestinimonas sp. The sequence goes on from CAUBHZ010000068.1 coordinate 6,183, forward strand.
CGCCCACCTCCACGCGGCCGCCCTTCCGGGCCAGGCCGATGAGCCGCAGCGCGTTATCCATCCTGCTCCTCCCCCGTCTTCATCTGGCCCTCCAGAGCCTCATAGACCTCCGGCGGCAGAGCCGCCGAAAAGGCCCGCTCCAGAGCCTTGGACTTCCGGGCCTTCTTCAGGCACTCCGGGTCGGGGCACACATAGGCGCCCCGACCGGGCTTCTTTCCTTTGAAATCCAGGGAGACCTCCCCCTCGGGGGAGCGCACCACCCGGATGAGCTGACGCTTTTCCTTCATCTCCCGGCAGCCCACACACTGCCGCATGGGGATCTTCTTCGGCATGTCACACGCCCCCCTTTACCAAATGCCGTTCTCGTCTCCGGCCTCCCGGCCGGAGCCCTCCTCTGTCCAGATACCGAAGGTGAGGTCCTCCTCCTCCGGCTCTGTCCCGTCGGAGTCCGGACGCCGGACGGCGTCGGGTCCAAAGAACCAGTCCCATTTCTCCCAGTTCATGTCCCTGCGCCTCCCGACGCTCTCCTGTGAGGGTCACTCCTCGATATCCACGCTCTCCTCGGGCTCCTCCTCGATCTCCACCTCGGCATCCTCCGCCGTGGGCAGCTCGCCCGGGTCGGACTCCGGCTTGATGTCGATCTTGTAGCCCGTCAGCTTGGCCGCCAGACGCGCGTTCTGGCCCTCCTTGCCGATGGCCAGGGAGAGCTGATCGTCGGGCACCAGTACCCGGCAGCTCTTGCCGTCGGGCAGCAGGTCCACGCTGACCACGTCGGCGGGAGAGAGGGCCGCCGCCACGTAGGCGGTGGGGTCCTCGCTGTACTTGATGATGTCCACCTTTTCGCCGTGGAGCTCCTCCACGATGTTGTTGACCCGCTGGCCGCCGGGGCCCACGCAGGCGCCGATGGGGTCCACGTTCTCGTCGGCGGACCAGACGGCGATCTTGGTGCGGCTGCCCGCCTCGCGGGCGATGGACTTGACCTCCACGGTACCGTCGTAGATCTCGGGGATCTCCAGCTCGAAGAGGCGTTTGACCAGGCCGGGGTGGGTGCGGGAGATGAGGACCTGGGGCCCTCTGGTGGAGCGGCGGACCTCCACCACGTAGACCTTCAGCCGGTCGCCCTCGTGGATCTCCTCCCCGCGGACCTGCTCACCGGGGGCCAGGAAGGCCTCGGTGTACTCGCTGCTGGAGCTGATGCGCAGGTTGGCGGCGCCGCTGCGGGGGTCGATGCGGGTGACGATGCCGGTGAGGATCTCGTGCTCCTTGGAGCTGAACTCGTCATAGATCATGCCCCGCTCGGCCTCCCGGATGCCCTGGATGATGACCTGACGGGCGGTCTGGGCGGCGATGCGGCCAAAGTTCTTGGGCTTGACCTCGATGCGGACCACGTCCCCCAGCTCGGCGTGGGGAATGGCCCGGCGGGCCTCCTCCAGGGACATCTCGGTGGCCGGGTTGTCCACGGTCTCCACGATGTCCTTGAGGATGAACATGCGCACCTCGCCGGTGGCCGGGTTGGCCTTGACCTCGATGTTGTCCCCGGCGCCCTCGTGGTCCCGCTTGTAGGCGGAGGCCAGGGCCTGGGTGATCTTCTCCATCAT
>CAUBHZ010000069.1 GCA_958435885.1 uncultured Intestinimonas sp.
TACATCGCCCTCATCCGCGAGGAGTTCCCCGAGAAAGAGATGATGTCCACCGGTATGCGCCGGGAGGTGGACCGCTGCCGTGCGGCGGTGGAAGCGGCCGTGTCCGGCCGGGACGTGGCCATGGTGTGCTCCGGCGACTCCGGCATCTACGGCATGGCGGGCCTCATCTATGAGGTGGCTCAGGAGTATCCCCCCATCGAGATTGAGGTGGTCCCCGGCATCACCGCCGCCTGCGGCGGCGCCGCCGTGCTGGGCGCCCCCCTGACCCACGACTTTGCCGTGGTCTCCCTCTCCGACCTGCTGACCCCCTGGGACAAGATCGCCCTGCGGCTGGAGTGCGCCGCCAAAGGCGACTTCGTCCTGTGCCTCTACAATCCCGCCAGCCACAGCCGCCCCGACCATCTGAAGCGGGCCTGCGACATCCTGATGGCGGCGGGGAAGTCCCCGGATACCGTCTGCGGCTATGTGCAGAACATCGGCCGGGAGGGGGAGCGGGGGACCATCACCACTCTGGGCGCTCTGCGTGACACCCAGGTGGACATGTTCACCACCGTCTTCATTGGCAGCAGTCAGACCAAGCTGCTGGGCGGCAAGATGGTGACCCCCAGAGGCTACCTCCAGCGGGAGGGCTGAGGATGAAGATCCTGCTCTTCGGTGGTACCGGCGAGGGCCGGGCGCTGGCCGAGTGGATGCTCGCCCGGGGGCTGGACGCCACGGTGTGCGTGGCCACCGAGTACGGGGAGACCCTCCTGCCCGAAGGAATGAAGGTCCACGTGGGGCGGCTGGACGCCGGTGAGATGGAGGCCCTGATGGCCGACGGCTACACCCTGGTCATCGACGCCACTCACCCCTACGCCGTGGAGGTCACCAAAAACATCCGGGCGGCTGCCGACTGCGCCGGCCTGCCCTGTCTGCGGCTGCTGCGGCAGTCCGACGAGGAAGACGGGTGCCGCAAGGTGCCGGACGTGGCGGCGGCGGCGGACCTGCTGGAGAAGCTGCCCGGGAACGTGCTCCTCACCACGGGGAGCAAGGAGCTGGACCACTTTGCCCGGCAGGGCCTCCGGGAACGTTGTTTTCCCCGGGTGCTGCCCATGGCGGACTCCCTGGAGCGGTGTCTGGCGCTGGGCTTTCCGCCCAAGAACATCATCTGCATGCAGGGTCCCTTCACCAAGGAGATGAATGTGGCCACCCTGCATCAGTTCCACATCGATACCCTGGTGACCAAGGACACCGGGGGCTACGGCGGCTTCCAGGCCAAGGCGGAGGCCGCCAAGGAGGCGGACTGCGCCCTCCTGGTGGTGGAGCGGCCCCAGACCGAGACGGGGTTCACCCTGGAGGAAATACAGCGGCAGCTGCTGGGGGAGGAAGAGGCATGAAGATCTATCTCATCGGCGTGGGCATGGGCAACCCGGACACCCTGACCCTGGCGGCCCGGAAGGCCATCGACGCCTGTCCGGTGCTCATCGGCGCGCCCCGTCTCCTGGAGCCCTGGGGAGAGGGCCACACCTGCGTGCCCCTCATCGCTGCCGACGACATCGCCCGCCGCATCGGGGAGGAGCAGGAGAATGTGGCCGTCCTCCTCTCCGGCGACACCGGCTTTTACAGCGGGGCCAAGAAGCTCTGGAAGCTGCTGGAGGGCCGTGAGGTGGAGACCATCCCCGGCATCTCCTCCCTCTCCTATTTCTGCGCCAGGCTCCGCACCTCCTGGCAGGATGCCCACATCGTCAGCGCCCACGGCCGCAGCCACAACGCCGTGGGGGAGATCCAGCGCAACGCCAAGACCTTTGCCCTCACCGGCGGTGCCACCAAGGCGGAGGACATCTGTAAGGAGCTGACCCGCCGGGGCCTGGGAGAGGTCCGGGTGGCGGTGGGGGAGCGGCTGAGCTACCCCAATGAGCGCATCGTCACCGGCACGGCGGCGGAGCTGGCGGAGGAGACCTTTGAAGATCTCTCCGTGCTGCTGGCGGAGAACCCCGAGCCGGTGGGCCGGCCTTGGAACAGTCCCGGCCTCCCTGACGAGGTCTTCCAGCGGGGAGCCGTCCCCATGACCAAGGAGGAGGTCCGGGCCATCTCCGTGTGCAAGCTGCGGCTCCAGCCCCACCACGTGGTGTGGGACGTGGGAGCGGGCACCGGTTCGGTCTCCCTGGAGTGCGCCCTGGCCTGCCCCGCCGGACAGGTCTTTGCCATTGAAAAGAACCCCGAGGCGGTGGCTCTCCTGGAGGAGAACAAGGCCCGCCTAGGGGCGTCCAACCTCACCGTCGTCTCCGGCACCGCGCCGGCGGCCCTGGAGGGCCTGCCCGCCCCCGACCGGGTCTTCCTGGGCGGCACCTCGGGAAACATGGACGACATTCTGATGATGATATTTGAAAAAAATCCCGCCGCCCGGGTGGTGTGCACCGCCGTCACCCTGGAGACGGTGGGGGAGGCCGCCCGGCTCTTCGCCCCTCTGGCGGAGGCGGATATGGTGCAGCTGTCGGTGACCCGGACCCGGAAGGCGGGGCGGTATCACCTGATGGACGCCCAGAACCCGGTGTGGATCTTCAGCGGGGAGGGGAAGGGCCATGACGCGTAAGGTGCCCCGGATTCTCCTCTGCGCCCCGGCCAGCGGCGGCGGCAAGACCACGATTACCTGCGCCCTCCTCCAGGCCCTGGTGGACCGGGGGGCGGCCCCGGTGGCCTACAAATGCGGTCCAGACTACATCGACCCCATGTTCCACAGCGAGGTCATCGGCGCCAAGAGCCGCAATCTGGACCTCTTCCTTATGGGGGAGGCCGCCGTCCGCCGGAGTTTGCTGGAGAACACCCCCGACGCTTCCACGGCGGTCCTTGAGGGGGTCATGGGCTACTACGACGGCATCGCCCTGTCCTCCCAGGCCAGCGCCTACGACCTGGCCCGGACCACGGAGACCCCGGCGGTGCTGGTGGCAGACGCCCGGGGACGGGCCCTCACCGCCGCCGCCCTGGTGAAGGGTATGGCGTCCTTCCGGCCCGATTCCAACATTCAGGGCGTCATCCTCAACCGCTGCCCCCCTATGATGTATGGCCGGTTGAAGGAGACCATTGAGGCCGAGACCGGCATCCATGTGTACGGTTATCTCCCCAACCTGCCGGAGGTGGCGCTGGAGAGCCGCCACCTGGGCCTGGTCACCGCTGCCGAGGTGGGAGATCTGAGGCAAAAGCTCCACCGCATGGCGGAGCAGGCGGAAAAGACCATCGACATCGACGGCCTGTTGGCTCTGGCGGCGTCGGCGCCCGCCCTGGAGGCGCCGGAGCGGCCCGAACCGTCCATTTCCCGGGAAAGACCGGTCATCGCCCTGGCCCGGGACAAGGCGTTCTGCTTCTACTATGCCGATGGCCTCTCCGAGCTGGTGCGCCAGGGGGCGGAACTGGCGGAGTTCTCCCCGCTGGAGGATGAAAAATTGCCGGAGGGCTGCTCCGGCCTCTACCTGGGAGGCGGCTACCCGGAGGTCTACGCCGGGAAGCTGGCCCGGAACACCGCCCTGCTGGAGGAGATCCGGCAAAAAATCCGCCGCGGCCTGCCCACGGTGGCCGAGTGCGGCGGCTTCCTCTACCTGCAAAAGACCCTCTCTGACGCCGACGGGCGCTATGACTGGGAGATGGCAGGCGTCTTCCCCGGCCAGGCTGCCAACACCGGAAAGCTGGGCCGGTTCGGCTACATCGGGATGACCGCCCGCAACGACGGGCTGCTGTGCAGGGCGGGGGAGACCCTCTCCGCCCACGAGTTCCACTACTGGGACACCACCACGCCGGGAGGCGACTTCCGGGCCCAGAAGCCCCTGAGCGACCGGGGCTGGGACTGCGCCTGGCATACGCCCACCCTGTACGCGGGCTTTCCCCATGTGCATTTCAGCGGCTGCCCCCAGGCCGCGCGGCGGTTCGTGGAGGCATGCGCACGCTATCAAAGGGAGGAATAAGGTATGGACTTGCAGGAGATCGTGGCCGGGATCGGACCGGTGGATGAGAAGGCTATGGCGGAGGCCCAGCGGCGGTGGGATTCCATCGCCCACCCTCTGAACAGCCTGGGCATGCTGGAGCGGGACATCATCCGCATCGCCGGCATCACCGGCGACCCCAACGTGGACCTCTCCAAAAAGGCGGTGGTGGCCATGTGCGCCGACAACGGCGTGGTGGCCGAGGGGGTCACCCAGACCGGCCAGGACGTCACCGCCATCGTCACCGAGAACATGTCCAAGGGGGACACCTCCGTGTGCTGCATGGCCCGGGTGGCCGGTGCCGAGGTCATCCCGGTGGACATCGGTGTGGCCCGGCCGGTGGTGGGGGAGCACATCCGCCAGTGCTGCATCCGCCGGGGCACCGCCAACATGACCAAAGGTCCCGCCATGACCCGGGCGGAAGCCGAGCGGGCCGTCCTCACCGGCGTGGAGCTGGTGGGGGAGCTGAAGGAGCAGGGTGTCCGCCTCCTGGCCACCGGCGAGATGGGCATCGGCAACACCACCACCTCCAGCGCCATTGTCTCGGTGCTGCTGGGGAAGGACCCGGCAGAGGTCACCGGTCGCGGCGCCGGCCTCACCTCGGAGGGCCTGGAGCGGAAGATCCACGCCATCGAGACCGCCATTGCTGTCAATCGGCCCGACTCCGCCGACGGCCTGGACGTCCTCCACAAGGTGGGCGGCCTGGACATCGCCGGCCTGGCCGGTGTCTTCCTGGGAGGCGCCTACTACCGCATCCCGGTGCTGGTGGACGGCTTCATCTCCTCCGCCGCCGCTCTGGCAGCTGCGGCTATCTGTCCGACGGTCAAGGGCTACATGCTGGCTAGCCATGCCTCCAACGAGCCCGCTGGGCGCATGGTGCTGGAGGCCCTGGAGCTGGAGCCCTTCCTCTACGCCGGCATGTGCCTGGGTGAGGGCACCGGTGCGGTGGCCGTCATGCCCCTGTTGGAGATGGGCGCCGCGGTCTACCGGGAGATGTGCACCTTTGAGGCCACCGATATCGAGGCCTACGAGCACCTTACTTAATGAGAAAAAGGGAGGACGCCCCATGCTGATCCTGGTCTCCGGCGGCTCCGCCAGCGGAAAATCCAAATATGCGGAGGACCTGGTGGTGCAGGCGCCGCCGGGAGAGCGGATCTACGTGGCCACCATGCAGGTCTGGGATGAGGAGAGCCGCCGCCGGGTGGAGCGCCACCGGGCCATGCGGGCGGGGAAGGGCTTCAGCACCGAGGAGCGGCCCGTCCATCTCGACCACATGCCGGTGCCCGCCGGGTCGGTGGTGCTGCTGGAGGACCTCTCCAACCTGACCGCCAACGAGTGGTTCGGGCCGGAGGGAAGAGAAGGTGCCGAGGAGCGGGTCCTCTCCGGCATCCGGAAGCTGAAGGCGGAGAGCGCCTGCACGGTGGTGGTCACCAACGAGCTCTTCTCCGACGGCGTCACCTATGACAAAGAGACGGCTGACTACCTCTCCGCCCTGGCCCGGCTCAATGTAGCCGTGGCGGCGGAGGCCGATCGGGTCTATGAGGTGGTCTGCGGCATTCCGGTCTGCTGGAAGGGGGCGTAAAGACATGTTCCGTTCGCTGTGCATCGCCGTGGCCATGTACTCCAAGCTCCCAGCCCCCAGGGTGGACTGGGACAAGAAGAGTCTCTCCTGGGCTATGTGCTTTTTCCCGGTGGTGGGTGTGGTCATCGCCCTGCTGCTGGGTATCTGGCTCAAGCTCTGCGCCTGGCTGGACTTCGGACCCTTTCTCCGCTCCGCCGCGGCCCTCCTCCTGCCCATCACGGTGAGCGGGGCCATCCACCTGGACGGCTTCTGCGACACCTCCGACGCCCTGGGCTCCCACCAGAGCCGGGAGAAGAAGCTGGAGATTTTGAAGGACTCCCACACCGGGGCCTTTGCCATTATCTGCTGCTGCCTCTACCTCATCCTCTTCTTTGCCATCTGGTGCGAGGTGGAGCCGGTGGGGCGGACCCTGTGGGTACTGGCTATGGGTCCCGTCCTGTCCCGGAGCCTCTCCGGCCTGGCCGCCGTGAGCTGGCCCAACGCCCGGGGCAGCGGCCTCCTGGCCACCTTCATCCAGCCCATGGACGCCGTCAGGGCACGGGTGGTGCTGCTGGTGTGGGTGGCGGCGAGTGCCGCCGCCATGATCGCCCTGGACCCGGTCACCGGCGTTGCCGCCGTGGCAGGAGCCGGGCTCTCCTTCCTCTATTATTTTGTCATGTCCCGCCGGCAGTTCGGCGGCATCACCGGAGATCTGGCGGGCTTCTTCCTCCAGGTCTGTGAGTGCGCCATGGTCCTGGCGGTGGTCCTGGCGCAGCGTCTGGAGGCATTGCTATGATCCTGCTCATCGGCGGCGTCGGCCAGGGAAAGCTGGCCTACGCCCTGGAAAAGACCGGCTTGGGCCCGGAGGCCGTGGCCCATGACCCTATATCGGCCAGGATAAAACCCATCTTTGACGGGCTGGAGACCTGGGTCCGTGCCCACCCCGGAGAGGGGATCGGGGACCTGCTGGAGGTCAATCCCGGCGTGGTCATCCTCTGTGACGAGGTGGGCTGCGGCGTGGTGCCGGTGGACCCGGCGGAGCGGGCCTGGCGGGAGGAAGTGGGCCGGCTGTGCTGTGATCTGGCTCAAAAGGCACAGCGGGTGGAGCGGATCTTCTGCGGCCTGAGCATGGTATTGAAGGGGGAAGAAACATGGAAGTGATCCTGGTACGCCACGGCATCACCCAGGGGAATAAGGAAAAGCGCTTCGTGGGGCGGCTGGATGTGCCTCTGGCACCGGAGGGGGAGGCCATGGCCCGGGAGACGGCTCCCCTCATGCCGAAGGTGGAGCACCTCTATGTGAGCCCCATGCTCCGGTGCCGCCAGACGGCGGACCTGCTGTGGCCCAATGTGCCCCGGACCTTTGTGGAGGACCTGCGGGAGACCGATTTCGGCATTTTCGAGGGGAAAAACCACGCCGAGCTTCAGGATGACCCTGCCTACCAGCGGTGGCTCGCCGGCGAGATGGTGGTGGGGGAGCCGGCGGAGGACTGTGCCCGCCGGGGCGCCCGTGCCCTGGCCTTTGTGGGGAAGGACGCCGCTGAGCACGGCTATGAGCACGTGGGCGTGGTATCCCACGGCGGCCTTCTGATGGGCATGCTCACCCTCTGCGGCCGTCCGGCCCGGAAGGGTTTTTATGACTGGTACCCCCAGAACTGCGGCGGCTACCGGGGGGAGCTCACCCTGGACCCCCTGGAGTACCATGTCACCGGCACCGTGGGGAGGACCAAGGCATGACCCTTACCATGCGGCTTTTCGCCCTGCTTTTGGGTTTCTGTCTGGACCTGCTCTTCGGCGACCCCCACTGGATGCCCCACCCGGTGCGGGCCATGGGGGCCCTCATCGCGGGGCTGGAAAAGCCCCTGCGAGCGATTTTTCCAAAGACCCCGAAGGGGGAGCTTGTGGGCGGCGTCTTCATGGTGGTGCTGACGGCGGGCATCTCTACGGTTGCGGCGGTGGTGCTGCTGTGGCTGTGCGCCCGGATCCACCCCTGGCTGACCTTTGCCGCCGAGACCCTGCTGTGCTATCAGCTCCTGGCGGCCCGGTCCCTGCGGGACGAGAGCGTGAAGGTCTATAAGGCCCTCCGGGATGGCACTCTGGACGACGCACGGAAGGCGGTCTCCATGATCGTGGGCCGGGACACTGACCGGCTGGACGAGACCGGGGTGGCCAAGGCGGCGGTGGAGACGGTGGCGGAGAACGCCTCCGACGGCGTCATCGCCCCCTTGCTGTTCCTGGCCATCGGCGGCGCCCCTC
>CAUBHZ010000070.1 GCA_958435885.1 uncultured Intestinimonas sp.
ACGCCACCGTCACCACCATCGCCCCCACCGGCACCCTGTCCATCATCGCCGGGGTGTCCAGCGGCGTGGAGCCGGTCTTCGCCTACGCCTATATCCGCAACGTCATGGACAGCACCCACCTCATCGAGACCAACGGCATCCTGAAGCAGGCCCTGCTGGATCGGGGCCTCTACTCCGAGGCGCTGATGCAGGCCATCGTGGAGCAGGGCACCCTGGCCCACGTGGACGGCATCCCCGAGGACATGAAGAAGGTCTTTGTGTGCGCCCACGACGTCTCCCCCATCTGGCACGTGAAGATGCAGGCCGCCTTCCAGGCCTTCACCGACAACGCCGTGAGCAAAACGGTGAACTTCCCCAACGCCGCCACCCGGGAAGAGGTGGCCGAGGTCTACCGCCTGGCCTACGAGCTGGGGTGCAAGGGCACCACCATCTACCGGGACGGCAGCCGGGACGAGCAGGTGCTCAACATCGGCAAGGTCAACGACGGCAAGACTGACGGCGGTAAGGCCGAGGACAAGACTCTGCCCGACCATGTGGAGAAGCTGCTGGAATCCAGCTGTGACTCCACCGCCTGCCTGCTGCGCAACGGCTCCATCCTGCCCCGTCCCCGCCCCGACGTCACCATGGGCTACACCGAGAAGGTGAAGATCGGCTGCGGCAAGCTCTTCATCACCGTCAACTACGACGAGCAGGGCATCTGCGAGGTCTTCACCAACACCGGCCGGGCCGGCGGCTGTCCCTCCCAGTCGGAGGCCACCGCCCGCCTGGTGTCCATCGCCCTGCGCTCCGGCGTGGACAGCGACGAGATCATCACCCAGCTCAAGGGCATCCGCTGCCCCTCCTGCCTGCGCCAGCCCGGCGTGCCCGTGACCTCCTGCCCCGACGCCATCGCCAAGGCCATCGAGAAGGTCATGAAGACCGCCCAGACCAACGCCCCCCTGCCCCCCTGCCCGGCCCCCGTCCACGCCGCCCCCGTGGCTGCCCAGCCCGGTGTTCCCCAGGGCGCCCGCGGCCCTCTCAGCCCGGACATGACCCCCGCCGAGGCCAAGCTGGCCAAGTTCTGCCCCGAGTGCGGCAGCCCTCTGGAGCATGAGGGTGGCTGCGTCACCTGCCGGGACTGCGGCTACTCCAAGTGCGGCTGAGTTTTCCCACATCCCATAAAAATGCCCCCGGAGCACGAGCTCCGGGGGCATTTTCGTCATAGCGTGGGACAAGGGCGCATATACATGCTTCCAGGAACCAAGGAGAGGTGGAGGTAGCATATGCGGACAACCTGGAATGAAAATCACGCCGTCCTCCGGGGGACGGCGGCGGCGGAGCCGGTCTTTTCCCACACCAACCACGGCGTGGACTTTTTCGTCTTTCCCCTGTCGGTCCCCCGGCTGTCGGGCACGGAGGACCGGCTCAACGTGCTGGTCCCCCAGTCCCTGCTGGAGGAACACGCTCTGACCCCCGGACAGCGGGTGGAGGTGGCGGGGGAGGTGCGCACCTTCAACAACCGCACCGGACCCGGCAGCCGGCTGGTCATCACCCTGCTGGCCCGCACCCTGGCCCACACGGAGGAGCCCCCCTGCAACCAGCTCACCCTCTCCGGGGTGCTGTGCAAGCCCCCGGTGCTGCGGCGCACTCCGCTGGGCCGGGAGATCTGCGACCTGATGCTGGCGGTGAACCGGCGCTACGGCCGGGCGGACTATCTGCCCTGCATCACCTGGGGCGCCCTGGCCCAGCGGTGCGGCGGTCTCGCCGTGGGGGACTGCGTGGAGCTGGAAGGGCGGCTCCAGAGCCGGGTCTACCAGAAGGTGGTTGGCGGGGTCACCCAGGAGCGCACCGCCTTCGAGGTGTCGGTGACCACCCTGACCCCGGTGGCTCCGGCGGCCGCCTCCGGCTGAACGAAAAGGAAGGGGCGCTTCCGCGTCCCTTCCTTAAACAAAACAATCAATGATGGCGGCAGCTCCGGTCACTGCTCGGCGTACCGGGCCAAAAACTGCCGGGTCCGCTCCTGTCTGGGGTGCTCGATGACCTCCCGGGCGGAACCCTGCTCCACGATGACGCCGCTGTCCATGAAGATGACCTGGTCGGCCACATCCCGGGCGAAGGCCATCTCGTGGGTGACGATGATCATGGTGGTCTTCTGCTCGGCCAGCCCCCGGATGACCCGCAGCACCTCCCCGGTGAGCTCCGGGTCCAGTGCGGAGGTGGGCTCGTCGAAGCAGAGGATGTCGGGGCTCAGGGCCAGGGCCCGGGCGATGGCCACCCGCTGCTGCTGTCCGCCGGAGAGCTGGTGGGGGTAGTGGCCCGCCCGGTCGCTAAGGCCCATCTGGGCCAGGAGGGACAGGCCCTCTTCCCGGATCTCCTCCAGAATGGCCTTTTTGTTCTGCTTGAAGTCGGGCCGCTCCTGGCTCAGAAGCTCCTTGGCCAGGGTGACGTTCTGGAGGGCGGTATACTGGGGAAAGAGGTTGAAGGACTGGAAGACCAGTCCGAAGTGGAGCCGCTTTTTCCGCACCTCCTCCTCCCGGTGGGTGGCGGGGTCGGCGGCGTCAAAGAGCTTCTCCCCGTTGACCAGGATTCTACCCTGGTCGGGCTTCTCCAGAAAGTTGAGGCAGCGGAGCAGGGTGGTCTTGCCGGAGCCGGAGGAGCCGATGATGGCCAGGGCCTGGCCCTGGTCCAGGGAAAAGCTGATATCCTCCAGCACCCGGGTCGCCCCAAAGTGTTTTTCGATGTGCTGTACGTCCAGAATGGGCATGGGGCAAACCTCCTTACTTAAAGTAGTCCATCTTCTTCTCGCACCAGCCCAGCAGCAGGGTGAGGATGCCGCTGATGGCCAGGTAGAACACGGCGGTGTAGAAGAGCGGCCAGATCATGCCCTTTTTGATGTAGGACTCACCCATCCAGATGATCTCGTACACCGAGATGACCCGCACCAGGGCGGTGTCCTTCACCAGGGTGATGAACTCGTTGCCCAGCGGCGGCACGATGCGCTTGATGACCTGGAGCAGGGTAACCTTGAAGAAGATCTGGGACCGGGTCATGCCCAGCACCAGACCGGCCTCCCGCTGGCCCACGGGCACCCCCTGGATGCCGCCCCGAAAGATCTCGGAGAAGTAACAGGCATAGTTGATGACGAAGGTCACCACCGCCGCGGTGAACCGGGGCAGCAGAGGCAGGCCGAACATCAGGCCGGGACCGTAGAACACGATCATGATCTGGAGCATCAGGGGGGTACCCCGGACGATCCAGACGATGGTCTTGACCACCGTGCGCAGGGGAGCGCACCGGCTCATGGAGCCGAAGGAGATGATGAGGCCCAGGGGCAGGGCAAAGAGCAGGGTGAGGGCAAATAGCTCCAGGGTGACCACAAGCCCCTCCAGCAGGGTGAGGGATACAGACAGCAGCATAGGCTTTTCCTCTCTATAGTCAGGGAGAGGCAGAGAGCCATACAACTCTCTGCCTCACTCCCGCAGAATATGCGTTGTTCCGTTGTTACTTCTCGATGACGGACTCCTGCACACCGTAGGTGGTGGCGGTCTCCATGACGGTGCCGTCGGCGTAGGCGGAGGCCCAGAACTCGTTGAAGGCGTCCACCAGGTCGGAGCCCTTGCGGAAGGCCACGCCGTACTCCTCATCGTTGAGCTGCACGGTGTAGGTGAGATCGGGATAGCTGGTGCCCTCGCCGATCATGGCGCCCGCCATCAGCAGGTCGATGACGCAGGCGTCGGAGGCGCCGGAGGCAACCTCCAGCAGGGCGTCGGCCTGGGTGGGCTTGGCCACGTAGCTGAGGCCCAGCGCATCCAGCTGCTCGGCGCCGGCGGAGCCGTTCTCCACGGCGAAGTTGAGTCCGCTCAGGCTCTCCACGGTCTGGTAGTCCTCCGCCTTATCCACGGGGACCACCACCACCTGGCCGTTGCGGCAATAGGGCTCGGAGACGGAGGCTCCGGCCTCCACCTCATCGTTGATGGTCATGCCGTTCCAGATGACGTCGATGCCCTTGGTGTCCAGCTCCATGAGCTTGTTGTCCCAGTTGATCTCCAGGAACTCCACATCCACGCCCAGGCTCTCGGCAAAGGCCTTGGCCATGTCGGCGTCGAAGCCGATCCACTCGCCGTTCTCGTCCTTGTAATCCATGGGGGCGAAGTCGGTCATGCCCACCACCAGGGTGCCCTTGTCCTGGACGTAGGCCAGGTCGCTCTCGGCGCCGGTCTCAGCGGGAGCAGTGGTCTCGGGGGCGTCGCTCGCGGGCGCGGGGGTGGCGGAGCTGCCGCCGGAGCAGGCGGCCAGGGAGAAGCACAGAGACAGGGCCAGCACAGAGGCGGCCAGACGTTTCTTCCTCATGGTTTCAGATCCTCCGTTTATGTATTGTGTTGTGGCACCGGGCCTTGCCCGTTGCTTTAACATATTACCACGATAAATCGCCGATGTAAAGAGGAAAGTGGGCCTTTCGGCCCTACAGTTGTGTTGCCTAGTTTTGTGCCCTGCTCTTTGTGCGAAATGACAAAGAAAGCCGTGCTCACCTCAAAAAAATGCTAAAATTGTGGTAGCACCAATGCTTTTTCGATTGACAATCCGTCCGGCCCGGTATATGATGATTTACGGGAAAAATGGCTTTGGACAGGTGCGCCCATCCGTGGGCGCGGGCTTGAAAAACGCCATGAGACAGGTCCTATGCCGGTCTCAAAAAACGTAATAGGAGGAAACAGAAATGAACATGCTTGTTTGCGTCAAGCAGGTGCCGGATACGACCGAAATCAAGATCGATCCGGTCAAGAACACCTTGATCCGCGAAGGCGTGCCCAGCATCGTCAACCCCTTTGACGGTTATGCTCTGGAAGCCGCTGCCCGGATCAAGGACAAGGACCCCAGCGCCAAGATCGTGGTGCTCTCCATGGGCCCCGAGCAGGCGAAGGCCGCTCTGAAGGAGTGCCTGGCCATCGCCGCCGATAAGGCTTACCTGGTGTCCGGCCGCGCCTTTGGCGGTTCCGACACCCTGGCCACCAGCTACATCATTTCCGAGGCCATCAAGAAGGTGGAGGAGATCGAGGGCAAGTTCGACGTGATCTTCTGCGGCAAGCAGGCCATCGACGGCGACACCGCTCAGGTCGGCCCCGAGATCGCTGAGCACCTGAACTATCCCCAGGTCACCTACGGCCTGGAGGCCGAGGTGGACGGCGACACCATCAAGGTGAAGAAGGAAGTCGAGGAGGGCGTCGAGGTCATCGCTGCCAAGATGCCTGCCGTGGTGACCTTCACCAAGCCCGCCTGGGATCCCCGTTACCCCACCATCAAGCGTAAGATGGCCGCCAACCGTGCCGAGATCCCCGTTCTGGGCGAGGACGCGTTCCCCGACATCGACACCACCCGTATCGGCCTGAAGGGTTCCCCCACCCACGTGAAGAAGACCTTCGTGCCCCAGAAGAAGAGCGGCGGCGTGAAGATCAAGGAAGAGACCGCTGAGGATTCTGCCAAGAAGCTGTTCCAGATGCTCAGCGACGCCAGCATTATCTGAGGGAGGGGGAGATTACAATGGAAGCTATGACCAAGGATCTTTGGGTATTTGTAGAGACCAACGAGGACGGCACCGCCAAGAATGTGGGCATCGAGCTGCTGACTCCTGGTAAGATGATGGCCGGCAAGCAGGGCGGCGCCCTGGTGGCCGTGGTCATCGGCAACAACGTGGACGAGGCTGTGAAGGCCGCTTCCGAGCACGGCGCCGACAAGGTGATCGTGGTGGAGGGCCCCGAGTACGCCCACTACACCACCGACGCCTACGCCATCGCCCTGTGCGCTCTGGTGGAGAAGTACGGTCCCACCAGCATGCTCATCGGCGCCACCAACAACGGCCGTGACCTGGGTCCCCGCGTGTCCTGCCGCCTGCACACCGGCCTGACCGCCGACTGCACCGCCCTGGACATCGACGAGGAGAGCGGCAACGTGGCCTGGACCCGTCCCGCCTTCGGCGGCAACCTGATGGCCACCATCCTCTGCCCCGATCACCGTCCTCAGATCGGCACCGTCCGTCCCGGCGTGTTCAAGAAGAGCGACGCCGGCGAGGCCAAGGCCGAGATCATCAAGGAAGACATCCACGTGGACGCCAAGGACATCCGCACCCAGGTGCTGGAGCTCATCAAGGAAGCCGACGGCGAGAACGTGGACCTGGAGGGCGCCGACATCATCGTGTCCGGCGGCCGCGGCGTTGGCGGTCCCGAGGGCTTCGAGCCCGTGAAGGCCCTGGCTGACGCTCTGGGCGGCGTTGTGGGCGCGTCCCGTGCCGCTGTTGACGCCGGCTGGATCGCTCACGCTCACCAGGTGGGCCAGACCGGCAAGACCGTCGGCCCCAAGCTGTACATCGCCTGCGGCATCTCCGGCGCCATTCAGCACGTGGCCGGCATGAGCGGCTCCGACTGCATCGTCGCCATCAACAAGGACCCCGAGGCCCCCATCTTTGACATCGCCGACTACGGCGTGGTGGGCAACCTCTTTGAGGTCCTCCCCGTTCTCACTGAGGAGATCAAGAAGGCTCGGGCCTGATCAGCCCTAGTCCGTGTTGGGATATTTTACTCATAAGTAAAGGAAGGGATTTGTCATGAATTTCCATTTTACCCCCGATGAGCAGGACGTTCTGGACATGCTGTACGACTTCTGCGAGAAGGAAGTCGCCCCCATCGCCGCTGAAATCGACGAGAATGAGCGTTTCCCCGAGGAGACTTGGCACAAGCTGGCTGACATGGGCATGATGGGTGTTGCCTATCCTGAGGAGTACGGCGGCGCCGGCCTGAGCTATGTCAACTACATCGGCGTGTGCGAGGAGCTGGCCAAGCACTGCGCCACCACCTCCGTCATGGTTTCCGCCCACAGCTCTCTGTGCTGCTGGCCCATCAGCGAGTACGGCACCGAGGAGCAGAAGCAGAAGTACCTGACCAAGCTGGCCTCCGGCGAGTGGCTGGGCGCCTTCGGTCTGACCGAGCCCGGCGCCGGCACCGACTCTGCCATGCAGAAGACCGTTGCTGAGGACAAGGGCGATCACTGGGTGCTCAACGGCTCCAAGATCTTCATCACCAACGCCGGTTTTGCTCATGTGTTCGTGGTCTTCGCCATGACCGACAAGAGCCTGGGCAACAAGGGCATCTCCGCCTTCATCGTGGAGAAGGACTTCCCCGGCTTCAAGGTCGGCGCTCACGAGAAGAAGATGGGTATCCGCGGCTCCTCCACCTGCGAGCTGGTCTTTGAGGACTGCATCGTGCCCAAGGAGAACCTGCTGGGCGAGCTGAACAAGGGCTTCAAGATCGCCATGACCACCCTGGACGGCGGCCGTATCGGCATCGGCGCTCAGGCTCTGGGCATCGCTCAGGCCGCCATCGACGCCACCGTGAAGTACACCAAGGAGCGTGTCCAGTTCGGCAAGCGCATCAGCCAGTTCCAGAACACCCAGTTCCAGCTGGCCGACATGCAGGCCAAGGTGGACGCTGCCCGTCTGCTGATCTACCGCGCCGCTCAGGCCAAGCAGGATCACGAGCCTTACAGCCACCTGGCTGCTATGGGCAAGCTGTACGCCTCTGAGGCCGCCTCCGACGTGACCCGTCGCTGCCTGCAGCTCATCGGCGGCTATGGCTACACCCGTGAGTATCCCTTCGAGCGCTACATGCGTGACGCCAAGATCACCGAGATCTACGAGGGCACTTCCGAGGTCCAGCGGATGGTCATCTCCGGCTGGATGGGCGTGAAGTAAGAAAATTCCCACCAACACAAAAAGCGGGT
>CAUBHZ010000071.1 GCA_958435885.1 uncultured Intestinimonas sp.
CCAGGCTTGGGAAGAGCCCCTTGCACCACCACATGGGCATGTTAATTCCCGTCAGCGCGGCCACCAGGCCGTTGGAGGTGCCGGTGACGGCGTTGGAGTTGAACAGGTTCTGCCACACCACAGCCAGGGTCCATTGGGGCATGATGTAGGGGAAGATGAAGATGGAGCTGAGGTATTTCCGCCAGGCCAGGTTGGTGCGGGTGACCAGGAAGGCGAAGAGGCCGCCGTAGAGGATGGAGACCACGCAGGTGCCCACGGCCAGGAGGATGGTGTTCCACAGGGGGAGCCACAGGTTGGTTTTGGCCAGGTTGCTGGTGAAGAGGTCGATATAGTTGACCAGGGTGTAGCCGGAGGCCTGGCCGGTGAGGTAGGCGTCGATGGTGCCGGGGTGGATCTTGAAGGTGTCCTCCACGATGGCCACGATGGGCGCCACGGTGGTCACCGTCAGCACGATGCCCATGAGGAGGAGGATGACGTTGTGGGGCTTTGAGAAAAAGGTCTTTATCTTGTTCCTGCGGACGGCCGAGCTGCCGGCCCGGAGCGTCGTTGTCTGATCCATGAAATCTCTCCTTTTTCCGGGATAAGGGAGCGCCCTTGGAACCTGGCGGTCCCGCACAGTTCCAAGGGCGCTTTGTTCTGATGTCACTCAGGACCGGTCAGGGGCGCCCGGATGGCCGCCTCGGACTCAGCCGGCGCTGTACTTATCCAGCATTTCGATCCAGCTGCCCACGGTGAAGGAGACGGAGGCGCAGTACTCGGGGTCCTCCAGCACCAGCTTGCCGTCGGTGGTCCACCAGTCGTAGCCGTGGTCGTTGAGGGCGGCGAACTCCACGGTGGAGCCGTCCTCGGACATGCCGCCGGTCTCGTGGTGGAAGATCTCCTCATTCTCAGCGGCCACATTGGGGTTGGAGGAGTAGCCGCCGATGTCCTTGCCCCAGGCGGAGAAGCCGTCGGCGGTGCAGGTCATGTAGGCGATGAAAGCGCAGGCGGTCCAGGGCAGGGGGCTGTTGTCGGTGACGAAGAGGTAGTGGCAGTAGCCATAGCCGCCGATGCCGGTGTAGCCGTCGTTATAGGCCGCCACGGTGATGTTGTTCTTGGAGACGGAGGCGGACTCCTCCACGCTGCGGAGCTTGGAGTACACCAGCAGGCCGAACTGGTCGGTGGCGGACTGGTCCACCAGAATGTTGCAGATGGGGCCGTCATCGGTCTGGGCGTTGTAGCTGCCCACCCAGAGCTTGATCCAGGCCAGGGCGTACTTGCCGTTCTCACCCAGGCCCAGGCTCTCGGCCTCAGAGGCCATCTCGTCAATGGTGGGCTGGAAGTAGGCCTGCTCGTCGGCGCTCAGGGCGTCAAAGGCCTCCTTGAGCCAGCCGGCGTAGGTGTCCTCGGTGAGCATGTAGAGGAAGTTCTTGCCCACGATCTCGGAGTCGATGTCCATGAACAGGCCGTGCTCGCCCTCGGCCACGAAGTCCCAGCAGTTGTCATAGGTCTTGGAGCCGGTGTTGTTGTACATGAAGACCTTGTTCAGGGTCTGGAGGGGGAGGTAGCCGGTGTAGTCGGCGGCGGTGGTGCCGTTGGCATCGGCCCAGTCCTTCGGGATGAAGGTGTCCAGGATGCCGGTCTGGACCATCTTGGACTCGATCTGGTTGCCGTCCTGGATGAGGGTCATGGCGTAGGTGCCGGTGTCCTTCAGGGAGTCGGCGGTGAGCTGATCGAAGATCTTGTTGTTCTTGGGCTGCTGCCACTCATACTCCATGGTATAATTGGGGTCGATGGTCTGGAGGTACTCGATGAAGAGGGGGAGGGCGGTGCCGCCGCGGCTGGAGTTGCCCACGCCGTAGAAGGTCTTGCCGTTGGACTCCTCGATGGCCTTCTGGGCCAGCTCCTCCAGGGTCATGCCCTCGGCCTCCTGGATGATCTGCTGGGTGGCGGTGAGCTCGCCCGCCGGGGCGCTGCTGTCCTGGGGTGCGGCGGAGCCGGGAGTGCCGGTGCTGGCAGCGCCGCCGCCACCGCCGCCGCAGGCGGCCAGGGACAGGGAGAGGGAAGCGGCCAGGAGCAGTGCAAGAGCGCGTTTCATTGAAAATTCCTCCTTCGTCATTTTGAATGAAATGGAATCACTCCGTCCGGAGATTCCTGGTGATTTTATTGTAACGGACCGGAGGGGGAAAAAACAGGGGACAAATCTGCGCTTTTTTGTTTTCCTCTGAGATTTTGTGCTCATTGGATGAAAAGGTCGAAAGATGTGTGCTATAATTGGTAAAAATCCCGACGTGATCTGGGGAGGGCGGCATGGAGAAGAGAGGGTATCTTGGCATACTGGCGGCGGTCCTGCTGCTCACCGGCTGCGCCGCCGGGGGAGGAGAGGCGCAGGAGGCCTCCTTGGCGCCGTCAGAGGAGCAGCGGCTGGTGGTCTACACCTCCCATAAGGAGGAGGTGTGGGAGCCCATCGTTCGGGAGTTCGAGGAGCGTACCGGCATCTGGGTGGACGTGGTCACCGGCGGCACCAACGAGCTCCTGGAGCGCATCGATGAGGAGGCCGAGCACCCCCAGGCCGACGTGATGTTCGGCGGCGGCGTGGACAGCCTGGCGGTCTACGCCGACTGCTTTGAGCCCTATCAGTGTTCGGAGTGGGAGGACATCCGGGCGCAGTACCGCTCCCAGGACGGCCTGTGGACCCCCTTTTCCTCTCTGCCGGTGGTGCTCATCTACAATACCAAACTGCTGCCCCCGGGCAGGGTGACGGGCTGGGCCGATCTGCTGGACGACAGCCTCCGGGGCCGGGTGGCCTTTGCCGACCCGGCGGTGTCCGGCTCCAGCTTCACCGGACTGGTGACCATGGTCTGCGCCATGGGGGAGGATACGGAGACAACCATCCGGGCATTCGCGTACAGCCTGGAGGGCCGGGAGCTCTCGGGCTCCGGGGATGTGCTCACCGCGGTGAACAACGGCAGCTTCTGGGTGGGGGTCACTCTGGAGGAGACCGCCCTTAAGCGCCGGGAGGCGGGGGACAGCATCAGCCTGGTCTATCCCAAAGAGGGGACCAGTCTGGTGCCCGACGGCAGCGCCCTGGTGAAGGGGGCGCCCCACGGGGACAACGCCAGACGGTTTCTGGACTTCACCGTCAGCTATGATGTGCAGGAGATGATGGCGGGACAGTACCGCCGCTCGGTGCGGGGGGACGTGGCGTGCCTGCCCCAGCTCCCGGCCCTGGAGGAGCTGACTCTGGTGGATTATGACATCCCCTGGGCCAGTCAGAACCACGACGCGGTGCTCATGACCTGGGCCTTTTATCTGGATGGGGAGGAGGAGACATGAAGAAATTCCTTTCGGCCTCCTTTCAGCATCGCCTCTTCGCCGCTTTCCTGGTGGTCTCCCTGGTCCCCCTCCTCATCTGTTCGGCCATGCTCCTCCAGATCTTCCGGCTGCGCATGACCGGGGATGCCCAGCGGGAGGCGGAGGAACACCTGGACCGGGTGGGGCTGCTGCTGGACGACTCCTGCCGGCGGTTTCTTCAGGCGGCCCAGTCGGTCCGCCGGGATGATGTACTGACGGCGGTCCTGCTGGGGGCGGAAGAGGAGGAGATGGTGGTCTACGGCCGTCTGCTGGACGCCACCCAGGAGAGCCGCAGCGACGCCCGCTTCGATCTCTACGACAGCCAGGGCAGATGGCTCTGCTCCACCCGCAGCGACTCCGCCGGGCAGGACCTGCCCACCAACTGGGGCGTGCTGCGGGCGGCGGAGGAGGGTACACTGCGCTTTTTCCCGCCGGAGGAAGCCGCTGCGGCGGATGAACCCCTGCTCCAGGGGGCGGTGCCGCTGACCGGAGATGGGGGAGAGCGGATCGGCTATCTGCTGGTGGGCCTCTGCCGGTCCGACCTGGACCGCCTGCTGGAGGATATCATCGGCGCCCGTAACGATCTGCTGATCCTGAGCGCCTATTGGCGGCCCATCTACTGCTCTCAGCCCTCCCTGGCGGACAGTCTGGCCTCCGCCCTGCGCCAGCGTCTCCTGAAGGGGGAACCCCTGAACAGCGGCGACGCCGAGTTTACCTATACGGTGTCCAGCCATGAGGGGACGGGGCTGTACCTGGTGCTGCGGCAGCCCCAGGTCTTCAACCGGGACACCATGGGCCTTTTGTACACCGTGAGCCTCTCCAGCGCCCTCATCTGCGTGGCCATCTCCATCCTCATGAGCCTCACCCTGAGCAAGCAGATGTTCCGCCCCATCCAGCGCCTCCACGGCGCCATCGAGGCGGTGGCCCGCAACGATCTGGACGTCTATGTGCCCCATGAGCACGACGACGAGCTGGGCCAGCTGGCCCAGCGGTTCAATGAGATGCTGGTGGCCCTCAAGGCCAATCAGGAACAGCTGGTGGAGAACCAGAAGGAGCTCAACGAGGCCCAGATCCGTATGCTCCAGGCCCAGCTTAACCCCCATTTTCTGTGCAACACCCTGGACACCATGAAGTGGATCAGCAAGATCAACAAGGTGCCCCAGGTGGCCGACATGTCCACCAATCTGGCGGACATCCTGCGCTTCTGCGTCTCGCCCGACGAGTTCGTCCCCCTGCGGCGGGAGCTGGAGATCCTGCACAGCTACGTGGAGATCCAGCGCATCCGCATCTCCGGGGGTTTTGAGTTCTCCGTGGAGGTGCCGCCGGAGCTGGAGGACTGCCTGGTGCCCAAGATGGTCCTCCAGCCCATCGTGGAGAACGCCATCCTCCACGGTCTGGACGGCGTGGAGCAGGGGGCGATTCTGGTGCAGGCCCGGGCGGAGGGGGAGCGGCTCTTCCTCTCCGTCCAGGACAACGGCCGGGGCCTGCCGCCGGAGCTGGAGGGACCCTACGCCCGCCGGGACCGGGAGCTCTCCCGGGGCCACCTGGGCCTCTACAACGTGGATACCATCCTGCGCAAGCACTATGGGGAGGGCTGCGGGCTTTATCTGAGCAATGTTTCCGGCGGGAGCGGCGCCTGTATCACGGCGGTGCTGCCCCTGCGCTGGGAGGAGGAACTGATATGCTGAAGGTACTGGTGGTGGAGGACGAGGAGCTCATCCGCAAGGGTATCGTCCTGGCCGTGGACTGGGCCGCCCTGGACTGCGTGGTGGTGGGGGAGGCATCCAACGGGGAGGAAGCCCTGGAGGCGGTGGAGCGCTACCACCCCACCCTCATCATCACCGACCTGAAAATGCCCCGGATGGACGGCATCGAGATGCTCCGGCGGCTGCGGGAGATGGGCAACAACGCCTATGTCATCATCCTCACCGCCTACGACAGCTTTGCCTACGCCCAGAGCGCCCTGCGCCTGGGGGCGGTGGACTTTCTACTAAAACCCTTCCACGACGGGGAGCTGGAGGAGGCAGTGACCCACCTCCGCCGCCGGCTGGCCGCCTCACCCCAGGAGAATACCCAGACCCAGGTCTCTCCCATGGCTGGGCTCAAGAAGGGGGACAAGAGCAAGTATGTGATGGAGGCCATGTCCTACATCGGCGAACACTACAACGACCCCAACATCACGGTGGGGACCATCGCCCAGTCCCTGGGCATCAGCGAGGGGCATCTGAGCCACCTCTTCAAAAAGGAGACCGACTATACCCTCCTCAACTACCTCACCCGCTACCGCATCCACAAGTCCATGGAGCTGCTGCGGGACTGCCGCCGGAAGATCTATGAGGTGGCCGAGCAGGTGGGCTACAAGGACATCACCTATTTTTCCGCCACCTTCAAAAAGGTGGTGGGCATGTCGCCGTCGGAGTACCAGGACACCTGCCGGTGAGTGCGGAAAGGAGAAGACCACATGATCCGTCTCGTTGCCAGCGACATCGACGGCACCCTGCTCCGGAACGGAGCCAAATCCATCGCCCCGGTGTTATTTGACCAGATCCGCCGCCTGGGGGAGCGGGGCATCCGCTTCTGCCCGGCCAGCGGTCGGCAGTACAGCAGCCTCCGGCGGCTCTTCGCGCCGGTGGCCGGCGAGCTGAGCTATCTGTGCGAAAACGGCGCCGTGGTGTGGGGGCCGGGGGCGCCGGGGGCGGTCCTCAGCAAGACCGTGATGGAGCGGTCCAGGGCCCTGGCGCTGTGCGGGGCCATCCTGGCCCAGCCCCGGTGCGAGGTGCTGATCTCCGGGGCCAACACCAGCTATCTCTGCCCCAAGGAGCCCGACATCGTGGACCACATGAGCTACTTCGTGGGCAATAACGTGACCGTGCTGAACAGCCCGGAAGAGGTGCCGGAGGATATGGTCAAGGTCTCGGCCTACTGCCGTGACGGGGCGGCGGCCATGGTGCCCGTCCTATCGCCGGGCTGGGAGGACTTCCATCCCGCTGTGGCGGGGGAGAAATGGCTGGACTTCACCCTGGCCGACAAGGGTACCGGCCTGAAAAGCCTGTGCGCCGCCCTGGGGGTGGACCTCAGTGAGGTCATAGCCTTCGGGGACAACGATAACGACCTGCCCATGCTGTCGCTGGTGGGTCGGCCCTACATCATGGAGCAGGCCTCGCCCCTGCTGACGGAGCGGTTTTCCCGCCGCTGTGCCAGTGTGGAGTCGGTGCTGGAGGCCTTCTTGACCGAACTGGAAAGAGAATAGAAAGGGAGGAGAGAGTATGTCTGTTTATGACCAGGAACTCCGAACGCTCCGGGAGCAGATGGAGCGCAAGCGCCAGCTGGAGGCCATGCTGAAGGACCTGCGGGCACAGCGGCAAGAGCTGACCGGGCGGGTCAGCGAGCTGGAGAAGGTCAAGCTGGAGGAGCAGGCCGATGTGGACCGGCTGGAGGGTCACAGCCTGGCCGCCTTTTTCTACGGCGTCATCGGCAAGATGGACGAGAAGCTGACCCAGGAGCGGCAGGAGGCCTACGCCGCCCGGGTGAAGTACGACGCGGCGGCCCGGGAACTGTCCGCGGTGGAGGAGGACCTGGGGCGGAAGGAGGCCGAGTACCGGCGTCTGGAGGGCTGCGAGGAGCGCTACGCCCGGGTGCTGGGGGAGAAGGGGGCGGCCCTCAAGGCCGCCGGAGGTGAGACAGCCAGGGCCATTCTGGAACTGGAGGAGCGGCTAGCCCATCTCCGGAGCCAGCAGAAGGAGCTGGATGAGGCCAGCTCTGCCGGGCGGTCCGCATTGGTGACGGCAGACGAGATCCTGCACAGCCTGGACAGCGCCCACGGCTGGGCGACCTGGGACCTGCTGGGCGGGGGGCTGGTGGCCGACCTGGCCAAGCACAGCCATCTGGACAGCGCCCAGGCGGCGGTGGAGCGGCTCCAGGTGGAGCTGCGGCGGTTCAAGACGGAGCTGGCCGACGTGACCATCGACGCCGACCTGCAGGTCAGTATCGACGGCTTCCTGCGCTTTGCCGACTACTTCTTTGACGGGCTCTTTGTGGACTGGGCGGTGATGGACCGCATCAATCAGTCCCAGGCGGCGGTGGAGGGGACTCGGGGACAGATCGTGTCGGTGCTGGACCGGTTAGGCACCATGACCGCCGCGGCGGAGCGTGAGCGGGCAGAGACCCAGGCGCGGCTGGACGCCCTGATCCGGGATTCCGGCCTGAACAACGGTTAAGTAGTTTCGCATTACATAGATTGCAGACAAAAGAAAAGCCCCCGGCCCTGGAGCAGGGCCGGGGGCTTGAACCTGTCAAGAAAGTGGCACCACGCAAAACAAGCCACGGGGGACAAGTGTGAAAGGGGGGCGGTGAGCCCCCACTTTCACGTGCAGTCAGGAACTTTTTCGATGTAATCGAAAATGTCAG
>CAUBHZ010000072.1 GCA_958435885.1 uncultured Intestinimonas sp.
GCAGGGCAGTGGCCGCCACAGGGCGTAACGTCCGCATCATTTTCCAACCTCCACGGCCAAAAGGGCCTTTTCATGGTGTAAAGGACTGCTTTCTCGCTTGACGGAGCGGCACCCAGGGCGTAAAATGTAGGATAATACTTTTTGAGGGGGGACCCGCCATGTCCGGAGCGACACATTCCCAGGACTTTATCCAGAGTCTATGCGGCGAATTTCAGAAGCATAACTACATCGATCCCAGCTACTATGAGCACATTGACGTCAAGCGGGGGCTCCGGAACGCCGACGGCACCGGCGTTATGGCGGGCATCACCCAGATCGGCAACGTCCAGGGCTACTACATCCAGGACGGTGAGCGCGTCCCCATGGAGGGCCGGCTCATCTACCGGGGCATCAACGTGGAGGAGCTGATCCACGGCTTCACCTCCGAGGGCCGCTTCGGCTTCGAGGAGACCGCCTACCTCCTGCTCTTCGGCGCCCTGCCCACCCGGCAGCAGCTCTCCGACTTCAACACCGTTCTCTCCCAGCTCCGTCCCCTGCCGGTGAACTTCACCGAGGACATGATCCTCAAGGCGCCGGGCCGGGACATCATGAACCGGCTGGGCCGGTGCATCCTGGCCCTCTACTGCTATGACGACGCCCCCGAGGACCACTCCCTGGAGAACGAGCTCCGCCAGGCCCTCCAGCTGGTGGCCCGGTGCCCCATGATCGTGGCCCACTCCTACGCCGCCAAGCGCCACTACTTCGACAACGACTCCCTCTACCTCCACCGGCCCCAGGAGGGGCTCTCCTTCGCCCAGAACTTCCTCTACGCCATCCGCCACGACAACCGCTTCACCGAGCAGGAGGCCAAGGTGCTGGACCTGTGCATGGTCCTCCACGCCGAGCACGGCGGCGGCAACAACTCCGCCTTCTCCTGCCGGGTCCTCTCCTCCTCCGGCACCGACATCTACGCCGCCATCTCGGCGGCCGTGGGCTCCCTGAAGGGTCCCCGCCACGGCGGCGCCAACAAGAAGGTCATGGAGATGTTCCGCTACATCCAGGAGGGGGTCTCCGACTGGACCGACGACGGCCAGGTGAAGGACTTCCTCCTGCGCCTGCTCAAGCGGGAGGCCGGCGACCGCAGCGGCCTGGTCTACGGCATGGGCCACGCCATCTATACCCTCTCCGACCCCCGGGCCAAGCTCCTCAAGCAGTTCGCCCGCGGCCTGGCCGAGGAGGCCCACATGGTGGAGGAATTCCAGCTGGTGGAGTCGGTGGAGCGGCTGGCTCCCGAGGTCATCAACGGCGTCCGGGGGCAGAACAAGCCTGTCTGCGCCAATCTGGACCTCTATTCCGGCCTGGTCTACAAGATGCTGGGCATCCCCGAGGAGCTCTACACTCCCCTCTTCGCCATGGCCCGCATGGTGGGCTGGTGCGCTCACCGGCTGGAGGAGGTCTTCAACCCCGGCAACAAGATCATCCGCCCGGCCTACAAGGCAGTGGCGCCCATGCAGCCCTTCGTCCCCCTGGACCAGCGGGGCTGACCCCTCCGGGCCAAGGACGGCCCGATCACCACACACAAGGAGGACCTCATGTCCCACCACGAACACAAATTCACCTCCTCCGCCGGCGCCGTACTGGCCGCCGTGGGCTCCGCCGTCGGCATGGGCAACATCTGGCTCTTCCCCTACCGGGTGGGCCAGTACGGCGGCGGCGCCTTCCTCATCCCCTACTTCCTCTTCGTGGCCCTCTTCTCCTACGTGGGCCTCTCCGGCGAGTTCGCCTTCGGCCGCCTCACCGGCACCGGCGCACGGGGCTCCTTTGACTACGCCATGAAGTCCCGGGGCTGGAAGGGGGGCAGCATTCTGGGCATCCTCCCCCTGCTGGGCGTGCTGGGCATCGCCATCGGCTACTCCGTGGTGGTGGGCTGGGTCCTGCGCTACGCCGCCGGCTCCCTCACCGGCTCCCTCCTCAGCAGCCAGCCCGACGCCTACTTTGAACAGTTGGCCGTCTCCTTCGGCTCCGTCCCCTGGCACTTTCTCGTCATCGCCGCCACCGTGGCCATTCTGGTGCTGGGCGTGGCCGCCGGCATCGAGAAGATCAGCAAGTTCATGATGCCCGCCTTCTACGTGTTCTTCCTCATCATCGCCGTCCGGGTGGCCTTCCTCCCCGGGGCGGTGGAGGGCTACCGCTACCTGCTGGAGCCCGACTGGTCCTACCTCTTCAAGTTCGAAACCTGGGTCATGGCCATGGGCCAAGCCTTCTTCTCCCTGTCCATCAACGGCGCCGGCATGCTCATCTACGGAAGCTACATGAAGAAGTCGGAGAACATCATCCGCCAGTCGGTGATGACCGCCCTGCTGGACACCATGGCCGCCCTCCTCTCCGGCTTTGCCATCCTCCCCGCCGTCTTCGCCTTCGGCATCGCCCCCAACAGCGGTCCCTCCCTCATGTTCATCACCATCCCCCGGGTCTTTCAGCAGATGCCCGGCGGCCGCATCCTCGCCCTCTTCTTCTTCGTCTCCGTCCTCTTCGCCGGCATCACCTCCCTCATCAACATGCTGGAGGCGGTGGGCGAGTCCCTGAGCAAGGGCATCAAACTCCCCCGCAAGACCGCCATGATCGTGGTGGGCTGCGTCACCTTCGCCGTCTCCCTCTTCCTGGAGTCCCTCCCCGCCATGGGCTCCTGGCTGGACGCCGTCACCATCTATATCGCCCCCTTCGGCGCCGTGCTGGCCGCCGTCATGATCTACTGGGTCCTGGGCCTCAAGGCCATCCGGGCCGAGCTCATGGAGGGCCGCACCCGCCCCCTCGGCCCGGCCTTCGGCTTCCTGGCCAAGTACGTCTACGTCTTCCTCTCCGCCGCCGTGCTGGTGCTGGGCATCGTCTACGGCGGCATCGGCTAGGAGGCGCCCATGAGTCTCTTCCGCTGTCCTCTGTGCGCCTCCCCCCTGACCCGGACGGACAAAACCTACACCTGCCCCAAGGGCCACAGCTTCGACCGGGCCAGGGAGGGCTACGTCCACCTCCTCCCCGCCAATCAGAAGCACGCCAAGGACCCCGGCGACGACAAGGAGATGGCCGCCGCCCGGAACCGCTTCCTCTCCGGCGGGTGGTACGCCCCCCTGCGGGAGGCCCTGTGCCGCCTGGCCCTCACCTACGCCCCCGCCGGGGCGGCGGTGCTGGACGCCGGCTGCGGCGAGGGCTACTACACCGCCGGCGTCTACGCCGCTCTGTCTGAAACCGGTCAGGTGGGACAGATGGCCGGGGTGGACCTGTCAAAACCCTCCCTGCGGTGGGCGGCCCGGCGGGAGAAGGCAGTGGAGTTTGCCGTGGCCTCGGTCTACCACCTGCCGGTGGCGGACGCCTCGGTGGACCTCCTCCTCAACTGCTTCTCCCCCCTGGCCCTGGACGAGTTCCGCCGGGTCCTGCGCCCCGGCGGGGTCTACCTCTACGTGGTGCCCGCGGCCCGGCACCTGTGGGAGCTCAAGGAGGTCCTTTACGACAGGCCCTACCTCAACAAGGAGGAGGACATCCCCTACGAGGGCTTCTCCTACCTGGAGGTGGTACCGGTGGAGGCGACCCTGGACCTCCCCGACCGGGACACCATCCGGGACCTCTTCTCCATGACCCCCTACCGGTGGAAGACCCCCAAGGCCGGCGCCGCCCGGCTGGAAGGTCTGGACCGGCTCACCGTCACCGCCGCCTTCCGGGTCCACGTTTTCCGGCGGGAACCGGCGTGATCGGTTGCAATTTCCCCCTTTACGTGATATATTGGCAGCATTAAACATGATTTGAGGTCGCGCCTTGGAAAAAGGGCGTTTGGGTGCGGGACCGGCGTTCCGCTTGCCTGTGGGAGACCTTGGATCAGGCAGGCTGAACAGGAAAGGAACATCACCCATGGAAATCAACGGCGAGCAGGTAAACGAAGTCGTCCGCTACGACCAGCTGGGGCTCTCCCCGGAGATCATGCGGGCGCTGGACAAGAAGGGCTACGTCCAGGCCACCCCCGTCCAGGGCGGCGCCATCCCCTACTTTATGGAGTGGAAGGACGTCATCGCCAAGGCCCCCACCGGCACCGGCAAGACCTTTGCCTTCGGCATCCCCATGGTGGAGCACATCGACCCGGAAAACGACGCCATTCAGGGCCTGGTGCTGGCCCCCACCCGGGAGCTGGCCATCCAGATCATGAACGAGCTGCGGGACCTCTGCGAGTTCAAGGAGGGGGTCCGGGCGGTGGTCCTTTACGGCGGGCAGCCCATCGATCGGCAGATCAACCAGCTCAAGAAGCGCCCCCAGATCGTGGTGGCCACCCCGGGCCGGCTCATGGACCACATGAAGCGGCGCACCGTCCGGCTGGACCAGGTCCAGACCGTGGTGCTGGACGAGGCCGACCGGATGCTGGACATGGGCTTCATCCACGACGTCACCCGCATCCTGGACCAGATCAAGCACCGCCGGAACATGGGCATGTTCTCGGCCACCATCTCCCGGGAGGTCATGGACATCTCCTGGGTGTACCAGCGGGACCCGGTGGAGATCATCGTCCGGCCCGACGAGCAGAACAAGCCCGACATCCAGCAGTACCGCATCGACGTGGACCGGAACGAGAAGGCGGAGATCACCGCCCGTATCCTGGACGCCGCCGGCTATGAGCGGGCCATCGCCTTCTGCAACACCAAGAACATGACCGACCGGCTCACCGGCCTGCTGCGCATGCGGGGCATCACCTGCGAGGCCATCCACGGCGACATCCAGCAGTCGGTGCGGGAGAAGACCCTGGGCAAGTTCCGCCGGGGGGAGCTCCGGGTGCTGGTGGCCACCGACGTGGCCGCCCGCGGTCTGGACATCGACGACGTGGACGTGGTCTTCAACTACGACGTCCCCGACGAGACCGAGTACTACGTCCACCGCATCGGCCGAACCGGCCGGGCCAAGCGCCACGGCGTGGCCTACACCCTGGTGTCCACCATCACCGAGGCCCTGCGCATGGACGACATCCAGAAGATCACCAGAAACGAAGTCCACCGCCTCAAGTACGAAAAGGGCACCCTCCTGGACCTGGAGGAGGAGCAGAAGTAAGGGACGGACGGTTCTAATCAATTTTTAAGATTTCTGCAAAGATTTTTTCATGTGAATCTGGCATACTAGGGACAGATAAGGAGGGGCCAACTATGGATGAACCGAAGAGACTCTACCGCACGGAACACGGCGCCGCCATGCTCTGCGGCGTGTGCGGCGGCATCGCCGAATACTTCAGCATCGATCCCAGTATCGTCCGCCTGCTGTGGGCGGCCCTGGTGATCTTGGGCGGCACCGGCATCCTGCTCTATATCATCGCCGCCATCATCCTGCCCAGGAAGAGCCAGATCTACCCCGGCTATTGACGGGTCACAGTCCGCCAGCCGCGCTCCATAAAGGAGCGCGGCTTTTTCCGTTTTCAGGGTTTAGGCCGTGACCTTTTGTGCCATACTGGAAAACAGGCCCAGAAACAAACCCTTGCGCGATCTTTTCCGCCGTGATAAACTGCTTTCAAAGAATACCCAAGGAGTTATCATTTACCATGATCGAATTTCATAAGCCCCAGCTCACCGACAAGCCCTGGGTGGATGAGCTGCTGCGCAGGGCTGACCACCGGGGCTGCGAGTACAACTTCACCAACCTCTTCGTCTGGAGCGACGCCTACGACCAGCGCATCGCCCGGGTGGGAGACTTTCTGGTGACCCGCCTGTGCGGCTCTCTGGGCTGCTCTTACATCTACCCCGCCGGCGCCGGCGACATCGCCCTCGTCCTCGCCGCTCTGGAGCAGGACGCCGCGGAGCGGGGCGCTCCCCTCCACCTGGTCTGCCTCACCCAGCCCCAGGTCCGGGAGCTGGACAGCCTCTTCCCCGGCCGCTTCACCTTCGAGGCCGACCAGGACGGCTTCGACTACCTCTACGACATCGACCGCCTGGCCGACCTGGGCGGCAAAAAGCTCCACGCCAAGCGCAACCACATCAACCGCTTTGTGGAGAACAACCCCTCCTGGGTCTACGAGGACATCACCCCGGAAAGTCTGCCCGAGTGCCTGGAGATGGACAAGGAGTGGTACCGCCGCAGCATGGTACGGGAGGGTCTGGCCGAGGAGCGGGACCTGGGCGACGAGGGCCGTGCCCTCCGCCTGGCCATGGAGCACTACCACGACCTGGGCCTGGAGGGCGGACTCATCCGGGTCTACGGAGAAGTGGTGGCCTTCACCATGGGGGACCTGCTCTCCTCCGACACCTACGACGTCCACTTTGAAAAGGCCTACGGCGAGCTCCAGGGCGCCTACGCCATGATCAACCGGGAGTTTGCCCGGCGGGTCCGCCAGCGCCACCCCCAGGTGCGCTACCTCAACCGGGAGGACGACATGGGCGTGGAGGGCCTCCGCAAGGCCAAGGAGTCCTATTATCCCGACCTCATGGTGGAGAAATACTCCGCCTCCCCGGCGTGAGCCAGCCGGATACCGCCAGAAAGGAGCGAATGTCCCATGATCGAGATCCGTCCCGCCCGTCCGGAGGAGATCCCTCGCCAGAAGGAGCTCTGGAAGCTGGCCTTCGGCGATGACGACGCCTACATCGACTACTTCTACGCCCACGGCGAGGAGAGCCAGGTGCTCCTCCTGCTGGAGGACGGGGTGGTGTGGACCATGGTGGCCCTCTTCCCCGTGACGGTCACCCTCCCTCAAGGGGAGTCCCTCTCCTCGGCCTACATCTACGCCCTGGCCACCCACCCCGACGCCCGGAAAAAGGGCTTCGGCCGCTTCATCCTCAACTACGTGGACTTCTACCTCCAGGAGTCCGGGAAGGACTGCGTCACCATCGTGCCCGCCGAGCCCTCCCTCTACAAATACTTCGCCACCACCGGCTTTGAGCCCACCTTCTCCACCCGGAAGGTGGAGCTCCTCCGGGACATGGTGGCCCGGCCCGGCGAGGGAGATACCATCACTCCCATCTCCCCCGCTGAGTACAATGCCCTCCGGGAGCAGCTGCTGGACGGGAACCTCCGGGTCACCTACAGCGAGGCCCTCATCGCCTACCAGCAGGGCCTCTCCCGCATGGAGCGGGGCGACCTCTTCCACCTCACCGTCTCCGGCAAAGAGGGCCTGGCCGCCGCCGAGTACCTGGACGAGGACACGGTGCTGGTCAAGGAGCTCCTCCTGCCCCCCGCCGCCCAGGCCGGTGCCGCCGCCCTGCTGGCCGACCGGATGCCCGCCCGCCGCTACCACCTGCGCACGCCCCCCTTCTGGGACGGCCTCACCGGCAGCTACCTCCAGTCCTTCGCCATGGTCAAGTGGTACCGCCCCGAGCTGGCCAAAAACTGGCGGGAATTCCGCCGGGGCTATATGGGCCTGGGCTTCGACTGATCCCAGCTTCTTCCACCGCCGCCGGCGGCCGGGTACGCCCGACTGCCGGCGTTTTGCATTTTTATGCACACTTTACTGCACTAATTTTTTAAATTGCTGCATGAAACGAAATTTCAGCGTACAAACCCCATCGTTTTTGTTCTCCGCTGGAGCACACTTGCAGGATTCCAAAAAGATTCCATCAATTTGAGGGCGTATTTCCCTTGACGGACAAAAGTTTATGGTATAGAATATATGGAACTGCGCATGGGGTATATCACCCATTGTTAGATAAAAAATATTAAAAAAACCAATTATCCCGTAACCCCAAGGCAAAAACGGTCAAGGT
>CAUBHZ010000073.1 GCA_958435885.1 uncultured Intestinimonas sp.
CGAGCGGGTTGAGTGGTCCCAAATAGGAATCCGGCGGCCCGTCTTTACGCCCCCGCCCAGCACCAGCACCGTCCACAGGAGACTCCGCCGGTGGAACAGGGACAAGTTGTGGTTCTATCCCCACTTTTTTCGCCGCCTGCGCCGGTGGGTGTCGGGACGTGGTGGCGCTGACTGGTATTACCTCTACTGCAACGCTGGAGACTCCATCTCTAACTACTCCAGCTCCTTGCGCAGGTGCTCCATAGCTTTGCGCTCGATGCGGGAGATCTGCACCTGGCTCACCCCCAGGACCTTGGCGGTCTTGTCCTGGGTCAGATTTTTGTAATACCGCAGGAAAATCACCTGCCGCTCCCGCTCCGGCAGGGCGTCGATGGCCCCACGGAGGGCCAGCCGCTCCACCACCCCCTCCTCCATGCCGTCGGTGCCCAGCATGCTCTCCAGGGTGAAGCCGTCCTCCCCCGCCTCCATCTGCAAGGAGGCCACCGGCAGGTTGGCCTCCTCGGCGGCGGCGATGTCCTCCGGCTCCAGCCCCGTCTCCGCCGACAACTCCGACAGGGTGGGCTCCCGGCCCAAAGTGTGGCTCAGCCGGTCCCGTGCCTGACGGATGGTCCCCGCCCGTTCCTTCACCCCCCGGCTCACCTTCACCGCCCCGTCGTCCCGGAGATACCGCCGGATCTCCCCGGCGATCTTGGGCACAGCGTAGGTGGAAAACTGGCAACCGAAGGCGGGGTCGAACCCCCGCACCGCCTTCAGGAAACCCAGGCAGCCCAGCTGATAGAGGTCCTCCGGGTCGGTGCCCCGGCCGTAGTACCGCCGGACCACGCTCCAGATGAGGCCGGCGTTCTCCTCCATCATCCGCTCACAGGCGTCGTTGTCGCCCCCCCGGGCGGCCTCCAGCAGGGCGTCGGCCTCGGGCGCCTTCATCGGCTCCCGATACGCCGGGACAGACGGCGGCTCATGACCACGGTGGTCCCCTTCCCCGGCCTGGAGCGGACCTTCAGCGTGTCCATAAAGCTCTCCATGATGGTGAAGCCCATGCCGGAGCGCTCCTCATTCCCGGTGGTGAAGAGGGGCGTCCGGGCCTGCTCCACGTCGGCGATGCCCACCCCCCAGTCCTGGACGGCGATCTCCAGCCGCCCGTCCTCAAAGAGCTTCAGCCGCATGCGCACCTTCCCCAGCTCCTCCGGATAGGCGTGGACGATGGCGTTGGTCACCGCCTCGCTGACAGCGGTCTTGATGTCGTTGATCTCGTCCAGGGTGGGGTCCAGCTGGGCAGCAAAGCAGGCCGCCGCCGTCCGGGCAAAACCCTCGTTGGACGACCGGCTCAGAAACTCGATGGTCGCAGTATTGACAGGTCTCATCCTATGTATCCCTCCCCGGCCGGGCGGCGAATGCCGCCCGGCCTTCCTTTATTCAAAACGCAGGAGCCGTTCCAGGCCGGCGGCCCGCAGCACCTTGCCCGCCTGCTCGGGCACGTTCCGCACCGCCACCGTGCCCCCCAGCTCCGCCGTCCGCTTGTAGGCCCGCAGGAGCACCGCGATGCCCGAGCTGTCCATGAAGGTCACGCCCCCCAGGTCCAGCACCAGACGCCTGGGCAGGCGGGTCCCCACCTCCCGGTCGATGCCCTCCATCAGCCCCCGGGCACGGTGGTGGTCCACCTCCCCCGCCAGGGAAATGCACAGCTCCCGGTCCTCCCCCGTGCAGCTCAGTTCCACAGCTTGTCCCCCCTCTCGGCGTAAAAAAATCGCAGTATACCAAAATTTGGTATACTGCGATTATAACCCTGATTCCGCGATGAACCCGTCGAAAGTCAGGGGCTGGGACAAAGATCCCGTTTTTTTCGGTCAATCCACCCGTTCGATGGAATAGCCGTTCTTGCTGTCCCGCTTCACCCGGTAAAGGGCGTTGTCGGCACGGTGGAAGGCGTCCCGCAGGTCCCCGGAACCCCGGACCGGGGCGATGCCGATGGACAGGCCCGGCCAGTCGGGGTACCGGGCCTCCTCCTCGGCCAGCATGGACAGAATCCGGCGGGCCACAGCGGCGATCTCCCGCTCTCCCCTGGGGCCTGAGCACAGGATGGCGAACTCATCGCCGCCCACACGTCCCACCAGATCCTGACCCCGGACGCTGGAGCGCAGCACCGCAGCCACCCGTCTGAGTACCTCGTCTCCCGCCAGGTGGCCGTGGCTGTCGTTTACCTGCTTGAAGTCGTCCAGGTCCAGCACGAAGCACCAGAAATCCCCGCCCTGCGCCACGTAGTGCTCCCCCTCTTCGAAGAAGGTGCGGTGGTTGAGCAGGCCGGTGAGGGAATCCAGCCGGGCCAGACGGCGCATATGCTCCGCCAGATCCTGGGCCTCCCGGACCTGCTTGGTGAGGGTCTTGGGGTAGTACTCCCCGTCCTGCTGTTCCAGGTCGGGCATGGACTGGTGGAGGTGTACCACCCGCCAGTCCTCCCCGAACCGCTGATAGAGTACGCTGAACCGGGTGTCCATATCGGTGGCGATCTCGTCGCTCTGGATCACCTTCAGGTGCAGACTGCCGTACACCAGGCAGGTCTCGGAGCCCAGCTCCCGCTGGGCGTACCACTCGTCCACGATCTCCAGGCGGACCGTTTTCCGCTCGGCGATCTCCTTCCCCAGGGCCTCAATGAGCTGCTGCAGGGTGGTATAGTACTCATGGCGGCCGGTGCCGATCACCACACAGTCCGGGACGATCCAATCCAGTACCTGGGACAGGGCCTCCGGCTCTTCCGCCATCAGATAGGCCCGCCAAAGCTGCTGCGTGCGTTTGCGTAGGTCCATCGCGTATTCCTCCTGCGTGAAAGGGCCTGACAGAAATCACATACCGGCCAGCTGCTCCTCCAGCTTGGCGATAACGGCGGCCAGCTTCTCCGCCCGCTCCCGCTCGGCCGCCACCACATTGGCGGGCGCCTTGTTCACGAAGCCGGGATTGTTCAGCTTGGTGTTGAGCTTGTCCAGCTCGGCCTTGTCCTTACCCAGCTGCTTCTCCAGCCGGGCCTTCTCCTTCTCCATGTCCACCAGCTCGGCCATGGGCATGGAGATGCGGGCGGCGTGGGTGATGACGGTGACCATACCCTTGGCGTTCTCCTCGCCGTCGGTACCCGCGCCGGACATGCCGGTGACGGTGACGTCGCTGGCATAGGCCAGACGCTTGAGGAAGGGGATGCCCGCCTCAAAGATCTCCTGCTCCAGCGTAGCCACGGTGAGGTGGGCCTTCTTGCTGGGGGGCACGTTCATCTCGGAGCGGCGGGTGCGCACGGCGCCGATGGCGTCCATGATGAGCTCCATGGCCTTCTCCTCCTGGGGGAAGTCCAGCTCCACGTGGTGCTCCGGCCACTTCTGGAGCATGAGGAAGTCGCCCTCATGGGGCAGGGCCTGCCAGATCTCCTCGGTGAGGAAGGGCATGAAGGGATGGAGCAGCTTCAGAATGTCGGTGAGCACATAGCAGAGCACCTTCTGGGCGTTCTCCTTGGCCTGCTGGTCCTCGCCCTGGAGGCGGGACTTGGTGAGCTCGATATACCAGTCGCAGTAGTCGTCCCAGATGAAGTCGTACACCTTCTGGGCGGCCACACCCAGCTCGTATTTGTCCATGTTCTCGGTGATCTCGGGGATGACGGCGTTGAGCTTGGAGAGAATCCACTTGTCCTCCAGCTCCAGCCGCTCGGGCAGCTCGCACGTGTCGATGGTCAGGTTCATCATCAGGAAGCGGCTGGCGTTCCAGATCTTGTTGGCAAAGTTGCGCATGGCCTCGCACCGCTCGGTGTAGAAGCGCATGTCGTTTCCGGGGGAGTTGCCGGTGATCAGGTTGAAGCGCAGGGCGTCGGCGCCGTACTGGTCGGCCATCTCCAGGGGGTCGATGCCGTTGCCCAGGCTCTTGGACATCTTGCGGCCCTTGTCGTCCCGCACCAGGCCGTGGATAAACACGGTGTGGAAGGGGGGCTTTCCGGTGTGCTCGCAGGCGGAGAAGATCATCCGGGCCACCCAGAAGAAGATGATGTCGTAGCCGGTGACCAGCACATCGGTGGGATAGAAGTACTTGAAGTCCTCGCTGCTCTCGTCGGGCCAGCCCAGGGTGGAGAAGGGCCACAGGGCGGAGGAGAACCAGGTGTCCAGCACGTCCTCCTCCTGGACGATGTGCTTGGAGTGGCAGTGCTCACACTCGGTGGGGTCGGTCTCGCTCACGGTGATGTGGCCGCAGTCCTGGCAGGTCCAGGCGGGGATCTGGTGGCCCCACCACAGCTGACGAGAAATACACCAGTCGTGGACGTTCTCCATCCAGTTGGTGTAGGTCTTGGAGAAGCGGTCGGGGACGAACTTCACCTCGCCGTCGTTGACCACCCGCAGGGCCTCCTCGGCCAGAGGCGCCATCTTGACGAACCACTGGGCGGAAATGAGGGGCTCCACGTCGTTGTGGCAGCGGTAGCAGGTGCCCACGTTGTGCTGGTGGGGCTCCACCTTCACCAGGTAGCCCTGCTCCTCCAGGTCGGCCACGATGGCCTTCCGGGCCTCGTAGCGGTCCATGCCGGAGTACTTGCCATAGCCCTCCACGATGCGGCCGTTGTCGTCCAGCACCCGGATGGTCTCCAGGTTGTGGCGCAGGCCCACCTCGAAGTCGTTGGGGTCGTGGGCGGGGGTCATCTTCACGCAGCCGGTTCCGAACTCCATGTCCACATAGTCGTCGGCCACGATGGGCATCTCACGGCCCACCAGGGGCAGGATGCACTTCTTGCCCACGATGTCCTTGTAACGATCATCATTGGGGTTGACGGCCACGCCGGTGTCGCCCAGCATGGTCTCGGGCCGGGTGGTGGCCACGATCACATAGCGGCCCTCCTCACCCTGGATGGGGTAGCGGATGTGCCAGAAGAAGCCGGGCTTGTCCTGGTACTCCACCTCGGCGTCGGAGAGGGCGGTGACGCAGTGGGGGCACCAGTTGATGATGCGGCTGCCCTTATAGATGAGCCCCTTCTTATAGAGGGAGACGAAGACATGGCGCACCGCTTTGGAGAGGCCCTCGTCCATGGTGAACCGGGACCGGTCCCAGTCGCAGGAGGCGCCCAGCTTCTTCTGCTGCTCCACGATGCGGTTGCCGTACTTGTTCTTCCAGTCCCACACCCGCTCCAGGAACTTCTCCCGGCCCAGGTCGTAGCGGGTGAGGCCCTCGTTCTTCCGCAGCTCCTCCTCCACCTTGATCTGAGTGGCGATGCCGGCATGGTCGGTGCCGGGTACCCACAGGGCGGCGTAGCCCTCCATCCGCTTGAAGCGGATGAGGATGTCCTGGAGGGTGGAGTCCATGGCATGGCCCATGTGGAGCTGGCCCGTCACGTTCGGGGGCGGCATGACGATGGTGAAAGGCTTCTTGTCCGGGTCCCGGTGGCCGGCGAAGCAGCCGTTCTTCTCCCACATCTCGTAGATGCGGCCCTCCACCTCCTGGGGCTCATAGACCTTTGGCAATTCCTTGTTCATTGGTGTTTCACATCCTATATTTTTATATTCTTGATTTCCATTCAGTACCGGAGCGGCGCACGCGGTATCACCGGAGCAGTGCCTGGAAT
Organism: uncultured Intestinimonas sp.; assembly: GCA_958435885.1. The sequence continues at coordinate 5,576 of CAUBHZ010000073.1, forward strand.
TTTTCGCTCTCCAGCGCGTAGCGCACGGCCTTCCGGCCGCACCGCTCCTCCAGAAAGGCCGTCAGCTCCTCCGGCGTTCCGCCGGTCACCCCGGTCAGGGGGAAGCAGATGCTGGCGGCCTTGTCACAGGCGGCCAGCAGATAGGACTCGGAGCGGAAGAGACCTCCCACCTGATCGTAAGAAAAGAGGTGCCGCTCCTCCACATCCTGGCCGGGCAGGGTGCTCCCCGGCGCCCGGAGGATACAGCCCTCCTCGTCGAAGGACACCACCAGCTCCTTGGCTGCCTCCTCCGGCGGAAGGATGTGGCTTCTGGCCTTTTTGATATAGCTTCGGGTATCCCGCCCCTGCACCTTGCTCACGGCCCGCCAGATCAGCAGCGCCGCCGCAAAGAGGAAGAAGATCCGGGGACCCCAGCTCCCCTGCTGAGTCACCGCCAGCACCAGAGCCGCCGCGGCCACCACAAATTCCACCAGCACCACAGCCCGGAAGCTGCCGCCGGCCATCTCCCGGGCCCGCCGGAACAGGATATACTGCTCGGTACATGCGTTGAAGGTCTCGCCTGTCATCTTGACTTCAAATCGGGCCATCGCCTCTCTACCGCCTTTCTGTCCCAGAAACGAAAAACGCCCTGAAGCCGTTGGGCTTCAGGGCGGATCGCTCCGCGGTACCACCTGAATTCGGGCGCCTGGGCGTCCGCACTTCTTTCATCCGTAACGTGGACACACGCCGCGGCTTATTGAGACGCCTGAGCGCCCGTTGGGCCGCAGAGCTCCGGGACCACCTTCCGCCCGCTCCGGAGAGCCTTACACCGACCGGCTCCTCTCTGCATCCTGGAGGCAGAGCGTACTCTTTCCCATCCTCGCCTTTTTCTGAGACCACGGCCGCCCCGGCCGGGACCGGCCCGGCGCAGCCTTGTTCAGTAGAAAATATTATAGGCAGACGGAGATAAAAAGTCAAGTCATCGCAGTAAAAAGGCGGAATTTTCTCCCTTTCCCGCAGGCAAATCCGGCCCCCCTGATCGGAAAACGCAGAAAGGACCGGAGTGCGCCGCAAAACGGCGCGCTCCGGTCCTGAGCCAGAGAGAGATAGAGAGAAAAGTCTTGTTACTTTGCCGCAGACCGGGCGGCCACCTTGTCCTTGCCGAGGGTGGCACGCAGGATCATCAGAACCGCAAACATAGTGGCGAAAGCGATGATGAGGTTGATGACCACGTTCTGGATCAGGCCGGCCAGGACGTAGTTCACGCAGGAGACAGCGGCCACAGTCAGAGCGTAGGGCAGCTGGGTCTTCACGTGGTTGAGGTGGTAGCACTGAGCGCCGGTGGAGGCCAGGATGGTGGTATCGGAGATGGGGGAGCAGTGGTCGCCCATGACCGCACCGCCCAGGCAGGCGCCCAGACCAACGGTGAGGATGGTGCCGGCGTCCACGCCGAAGGTGGCCACCACGATGGGGATCAGGATGCCGAAGGTGCCCCAGGAGGTGCCGGTGGCGAAGGCCAGGAACACGGACACCAGGAAGATGACGGCGGGCAGGAAGTTCGCCAGGGACTCGGCATAGGCCTGCATGAAGTGCTCCACGAAGTACTTGGCGCCCAGCAGGTCGTTGGTGACGCCGCTGATGGTCCAGGCGAAGGTCAGGATCAGGATGGCGGGCACCATGACCTTGAAGCCCTCGGCGATGCAGTCGGTGACCTGGGTGAAGCTCATGCTCCGGCGGAGCACCAGGAAATAGATGAAGCAGAAGATGACCACGATGAAGGAGCCGTACATCAGGCCGTCTGCCGCGGAGCAGTTGGCGAAGGCGTCCAGCACGTCCATGTAGGTGCCGCTGTTGGGGGTGAAGAAGCCGCCGGTGTACAGCAGGCCGCTGACACAGGAGACGATGAGGACGATGACGGGGATGATCAGGTCGATGACCTTGCCGTTGGTGGAGTTCTTGCTCTCGTCATCGGCGCCCTCAAAGGGCCGCTCGGGGGTGGTGTAGATGTCGCCCCGCTTGGCGTTGTCCTCGTGGACCTTCATGGGGCCGAAGTCCTCGTCAAAGACGGCCAGAATGATCAGGGTGAAGATGGTCAGGATGGCGTAGTAGTTCCAGGGGATGGCGCTGA
>CAUBHZ010000074.1 GCA_958435885.1 uncultured Intestinimonas sp.
GCCGGAGATGGAGAAGAAGGGCACGTTGGCCTCGCCGGCCACGGCCTTGGCCAGGAGGGTCTTGCCGGTGCCCGGCGGGCCCACCAGCAGGGCGCCCTTGGGCAGCTTGGCGCCGATCTCGGTATATTTTTGCGGGTTGTGCAGGATGTCTATGATCTCCTGCATGGACTCCTTGGCCTCGTCCTGACCGGCCACGTCCATGAAGGTGACGCCGGTGGACTTCTCCACGTAGACCTTGGCGTTGGACTTGCCCAGGCCGCCCAGGCCGCCGCCCATCTTGCTGGACATGCCTCTAAAGAGGAAGGAGAAGAGGACCACCATGATGACCACGGGAAGGACGTAGGAGATGAGGAGGGTGATGATGGGGGAGAGCTGCTCAATGTAGGGCGGGCCGTAGACGACGCCGTTTTCCTCCATGAGGGAGATGAGGCGGGACATCTCGGTGTCGCTGGTGATGGGGGCGCAGTAGTAGGAGGGACCCTCCTTGAGCATCTGCTTCCACTCGCTGGAGCCGGGCTCCAGGGTCTGGGCGGAGGAAGTGGTTCCGCCGTTGACGGAGGGGGCGGTGAGGCCGGAGGTGGTGCCGCCGGTGAGGCCCTCCAGACCCTCCAGACCGGGGATGGGGGTGACGGCGGTGTCGGCGTCACTCTGGGCGCCGGTCTGGGTATCCGCGGTGCTGTCGTCGGCGGTGGGCCGGGGGTAGATGGTGTACTTGTTGGACTCCATGACCACCCAGGCCACCTCGTCGTTCTCCACCATCTCCACAAACTGGGAGTACTCGATCTGATTGGAGCGGGAGGTGGACATGGAGGAGGTGAAGTAGTTGATCATGAGGGTGATGATGAGGGCCCAGAGGATGATGGAGATGATTCCCATCATGTTCTTGTTGGAACCTCCGGAGCCCTTTCTGTTGTTTTGATCCAAGGCGTGTCCTCCTTTTTTGGAATCGTTCGCCTGCTATTCGCCAGATAACAAGTTACCCTAAATATAGCACAGTATACATTAAAACACAAGAAATCGTGCGGTAAACTTTCTGTGAATGGGGTCGGATGGGGGCGTATTCGGAGCGTGGGAGTAAGCCCATCTGAGGGAGTCTTGCCGCCCTTGAGCCTTCCCCTGAGGGGTCTGACTGTCCGGTGGACAGTCAGAAGAAATCACTTCTTCCTTAGCCCGTGGTGCCCCAGTGCGCACACTGGGGCGGATGAGGCCGCAGCGTGAAGAAAATGTGCCGGTGGCACAATGGGGACCCAAATGGGAGGTATCCCATTTGGGGGAGGAGGAGCAGCGAAATGATCGAGCTTTGCCGCTGGCGGCGAAGCGAGGGATATGGAGCCTGCGACGACGACAGCGTAGGTCCGGCCAGCTATGCTGGTCGGGTTTCGCCGGATAGGACGGGAGAGACGGTCAAAACCCGTTTCTTTTTCCCTGCTGGAAAAAGAACGGTTTTTGGAATCCAAAGAAAAAGGGGCTCCCGAGTGGGTTGAGTGGTCCCAAATAGGAATCCGGCGGCCCGTCTTTACGCCCCGTAGAGGACCGGCACCGTCCACAGGTGACTCCGCCGGTGGAACAGGGAAAACTTGTGGTCCTATCCGCAATTTTTTCGCCGCCTGCGTGGGTGGGTGTCGGGGCGTGGTGACGCTGCTTGGGATTTTCTTTGCTGCGGCGTGGCTTGGTTATCCACAATAGCCTTCCCCTGGGGGAAGGTGGACGGCCGAAGGCCGGACGGATGAGGGGGAACCTGGCAGGGAAACAGGGTCCTTTTTTGGTTGTAACGGGGCGGGAAATATGATATGCTCGCCTTGAAAGGGAGAAAAACCGACCGGAACGAACGGAAAGGAGCGTGGGCATCATGCGCTGTCCCTACTGCGGGCAGGAGATGGAGGAGGGCCATATGGGCACCCGGGAGGGCTACGGCCTCTTCTTCGTGGGGCGGCCGGAGGAGCTGCCCTCCGTCTTTGACACCAGACAGCAGATCGAGGCCGCTGGGACGGTCATCCTGGACGGTCCCCGGCACACCCGACTCCGGGACTCCCACTGTCCCGCCCATCTGTGCCGGAGCTGCGGAAAGATCCTCATCGACTGCGGAACGTAAACGAAAGAGCGTTTCATCCGCCGGAAGGAAAGGAAGGTGCGTCCATGAAAAACGCCGCCCTCTCCAGGGCGCTCAAGTGGCTGTTCATTGCCCAGCTGCTGTCCATCGTCGCGCTGCTCCCCCTGGTCTATGCCCTCAAAACCCTGCTCCGGGCCGTCTCCGCCCTGCTGACCCTGGCCGCTCTGGTCAGAGCCGCCGGGGAGGCGTCCGGCTACCGGACCGCCCTGAGGCTCCAGGCGGCGGATCTGGCTCTGGACGTGCTCTCCTATGTCCTTCTCCGCCGGCTCATCTATTTCCTGATCAATATACTCGGTACCTGGGCCGTCCAGGTGGCCGGTCTGGGCAGTTTCCTTCTATCTATAGCCAGCCTGGTCCTGGGGCTGCTGATCCTCCGGCAGATCTGCCTCATCACCGCCGGTCTGGTGGACGACCCCAGCCTGGCCGCCCGGGGCATTTGGGCATGGAGGGTCAATTTGATCTGTACCGTGGCCGGAATCGTGCTGACAATAGCGGTTAGTGCCCTTTTGGAAATGGATCTGGATGCGGAAAAGCAGCTGGGACTGTCCACGGCCGTCACCCTGCTCGTTTCCTATGTGTTCCCCGTGGCCCAGGTGGTGGCCTGGGTGCTCTACCTGCGCTTCCTCTGGCAGAGCGCCCGGTGTCTGTCGGCTCCGGACTGAAGCGGACAGAAGCGCGAAAGGAGCTGATCTCTTTGAAGGGCAGAAAGGTGTGGTTTTTGGCGGCCCTGGCGGCGGCGGTGCTGTGCGCCCTGGCCCGGGTCCTGCGGCCCGTTTCCCTCACCAGCCTGCTGGGGGCGGAGCCGGAGCGCGTCGGCCTCACCGTGGACTGGGGGGACGAGAAGGGTCTCCAGAGCCATCCCCTGGACCGGGAGACGCAGGATGAGCTGTACCGGCTGCTGTCCGGCGTCCGGCTGTCCTGGCGGGGGCGGTACGCCTACATCGAGTATGTGGAGGGCGCCCCCATCATCACCGTGACCTTCCGTGGGGAGGAGCGGCGGGACTTCAACCTGCCGGGTGACGGGTACCTCTATCTGGACGGGACCCGGTACGCGATGACCGGCGGCGACGGCGGGGACCTCTACGCCCGGCTGCTGGAGGAGACGGAGAAATAGGAGAAAAAAGGTCTCTTTTTGTCTGGCTGGCTTTCTGCGTGATCTCTGCGGGCTTGACAAGCGGTGAAGCGCAGTTCCGGCACGGCGGGCGGTCCCATCCGGGGCCGCCCGCTTTTTCCGTCCCAAAAGACGGACAAATTCTTCTTTTTCTCCCGGGTGAAGTATGGTATACTGAGAGCTGATTGAACAGAAAGGCGGGACAAGTCCCATGAGAGAGAAACGGACCCCCCGGCCCGAGCCCATGGCCGAGGCCGACGGCATCATTGAGGGCCGCAACGCGGTCATCGAGGCTTTGCGGGCGGGGACGCCCATCGATAAAATTTTCATCGCCAAGGGGGAGACGGACGCCGCCCTGGGCCACATCGCCTCCACGGCCCGGGGCAAGGGCATCGTGGTGGTGGAGGCCGACCGGCGGAAGCTGGACGCCATGAGCCGCACCCACGCCCACCAGGGTGTCATCGCCCAGGCCGCCGTCCGGGAGTACGCCACCGTGGACGACATCCTGAACGCCGCCAGGGAGAAGGGGGAGCCGCCCCTCATCGTGGTGTGCGACGAGCTCTCCGACCCCCACAACCTGGGAGCCGTCATCCGCACCGCCGAGTGCGCCGGCGCCCACGGCGTCATCATCCCCAAGCGGCGCTCCGCCGGACTCACCGCCGTGGTGGCCAAGACCTCCGCGGGGGCGGTGTCCTACGTGCCGGTGGCCCGGGTGCCCAACCTCACCGCCCTCCTCAAGGAGCTCAAGGAGGCGGGCATCTGGATCTTCGGCACCGCCGCCGACGGCGACACCACCCTCTACGACGCCGACCTCAAAGGCCCTGCCGCCATCGTCATCGGCTCCGAGGGCAGCGGCATGGGTCGCCTGGTGGCCGAGCAGTGCGATTTCAAGGTCAGCATCCCCATGAAGGGCAAGCTCAACTCCCTCAACGCCTCCGCGGCGGCGGCCATCCTGCTCTATGAGGCCGTCCGCCAGCGGCTGGGATAACCTAGAGAAAAAAGGAAGGCCGGTATGGCAAAGGACGACGAAAAACAGGATAGCGGCTTCACCCTGGAGGAGATCCTGGCCGAGTACGGCGTGGACGTGAGCCGGTGGGAGGAGGACCGTCCGGCGGACAAGGGGTCCAAGGAGCCTTCCGCCGAAGCGCCCGCGGCGGACACCGGTCCCGACCTGCCCTGGCCGGAGGCCAAACACACCCCGCCCCCCAAGAACGTGGTGCTCTTTCCCGGCATGACGGCTCCGCCCGACGACGGCGGGGAGGACGGCGGGGAGGAGGAGCCCGGGGAGGACGGTGACGAAGAGGAGCCGGAGGAACCGGCGCCGCCTCCCAAGGAGAAGCCCCAAAAGGCTCCGGTGACCGACAAGGTGCTGGAGTTCCCCGAGGACGACACGCCCCCCCTCCAGGCAGGCCTGCGCCACCTGAAGGAGAAGGCGGACGCCTTCTCCGAGCAGATGTTCGCCGAGGAGGGCACCGAGGTCTCGGAGGAGACCATCCGGTTCCAGAAGCTGATCCCCGGCGTGGATGAGGAGGAGCCGGAGGAGGAGGACGAGCCGCCCCGCCGGGAGCGCAAGCCCCGGAAGCCCCCCGAGCCCCCTCCCGACCTGCCCCCCGCCGACCTGGCCGGGCGGTACGGCCGGGGCCTGGGCCTGCTGCGGCTGCGGTCAGTGCTGGTGGCCCTGCTGTGCCTCCCCCTTCTCTACCTGGCCTTCGCCGGCTTCTTCGGCCTGCCCCTGCCCGGCGCCCTTATGGACTCCTTCCAGCTGGAGGTGTGGTGCTCCGGCGGCCTGCTGGCCGTGGCCGTGGTCCTGGGCCTGGACGTGCTGCTGGGCGGTCTGGCCGACCTCTTCCGCCTCCGCCCCGGCGGCGCCACCGCCAGCTTTTTCGCCTGCGCCTTCACCCTGTGGGACGCCTTCACCCAGCTCACCTGGATGCCCGAGCGCACCACCCTGCCCTACTGCGCCGCCTGCTGCGCCGGCCTCTTCTGCACCATGTGGGGCACCTACGCCAAGCGCCAGGGCCTGCGGCTCTCCTGCCGCACGGCGGCCGCCGCCTCGGAGCCCTACCTGGTCACCCTGGACCACAAGAGCTGGAACGGCAAGGACGCCTACGCCAAGTGGTCCGGTCCCGCCTACGGCTTCGGCAGCCAGATCCAGGAGCCCGACGGCAGCCAGCGGGTGCTGCGGATCTCGGTGCCCCTGCTGCTGCTGGGCAGCCTCCTGTGCGCCCTCCTGGCCTCGGTGGGCCACGGCGCCCCGGAACACCTGCCCTGGTGCCTCTCCGCCGCAGCCACCGCCTCCTCCGGCTTCTCCGCCCTGCTGTGCTTCTCCCGGCCCTACCGGGCCCTGGCCCGGCGGCTGGCCTCCAGCGGCGCCGCCCTTCCGGGCTGGTCCGGCGCCGAGCGGGTGGGGAAGGCCATCCTCCTCACCGATACCGACCTCTTCCCCCCCGGAGAGGTCTCCCTCAACGGCATCAAGATCTTTGGGGACTACTCCGTGGAGAAGGTGGTGGCCGTGTGCGCCACCCTCATCAAGGAGAGCGGCTCCGGGCTGGACAAGGTCTTTCACGACCTCCTGCGCACCCAGGGCGCGGTCTACCGCCGGTGCACCGGCTTCACCCGCCACGAGGGCGGCGGCCTCTCCGCCGACATCCGGGGGGAGCGCATCCTGGTGGGCTCCGCCTCCTTCATGACCCTCATGGAGGTGGCCCTGCCCCAGGGCCTCAACGTCCGCAGCGCCGTCTTCTGCGCCATTGACGGGGAGCTGGCCGGTATCTTCGCCCTCAACTACATGATGCACCCCACCATCCCCCCCGCCATCTCCGCCCTGGTGGCCAACCGGGTCTCCCCGGTGCTGTGCACCCGGGACTTCAACCTCATCCCCGCCATGCTGCGGCAGAAGTTCAAGCTGCCCGTGGAGAAGATGGACTTCCCCGCCGTGGAGCGGCGCACCGAGCTCTCCGACCCCGCCGCCCTCCACAATGCCCGGCTCACCGCCGTCCTCTGCCGGGAGGGCCTGGCGCCCTTCTCCGAGGCGGTGGTGGGCGCCAAGCGCCTGCGGCTGGCCGTCCTCATGACCACCGCCCTGTGCGTGCTGGGTTCGGTGGTGGGCCTGCTGCTGGCCTTCTACCTCACCTTCATCGGCGCCTGGTCCTCCCTCACCGGCGCCCAGATGGCCCTCTTCCTCCTGGCCTGGACCGTCCCCACCCTCCTCATCTCCGGCTGGGTGGAGCGATACTGAAGCAAAAAAAGACCTTCCGCTCCAAGCGGAAGGTCTTTTTGCGTCCTGAACTGGTTTTTTACGCCGCCTCGGCGCTGTTGTCGGTAGCGGGGAAGAGGTCCTCATAGGCCTGGTCGGGGTTCAGACCCAGGTCCCCACGTACCTGGTCCCGGAAGGCCACCAGCTCCGGGTAGGCGTAAAAGAAGTCGATCTTCTGCCGCCACACGGCGTCGGCGGGCTGCCCGCTCTCCGGCCAGAGGACGAAGTAGGCAAAGGCCTCGGCGATGTCCTCGGAGGGGTTGGTGGAGGCGTAGGCGGTGACGAAGTCGTCGTAGTGGCGCAGGAAGAAGTTATAGGTGTCTCCGCAGGAGAGGCAGTCGTCGATGTAGCCCGTCCAGTAGGCCTGGTAGAAGTCGTCCATGTAGGAGCCCTTATGGGACACCATGCCCTCTTCGTTGTAGGTGTCGGTGGTCTGGTCAGCGGTGTAGGTCACCTGGCCGCTGTTGAGGGTGAGGTAGTGGCAGTACTCGTGGAGGATGGTTTCCACAAAGTAGCGCTTGTCGCCGGAGTCGGCGGGGTCCACCGCGATCTCCCAGGTGTCGCCGGGGTCGTCTATGGCCCGGACCCAGGCGGAGGTCTCCCCGGGGCCGTCGGTGAAGAAGGTGAGGCGCTTGAAGTCGGCGAAGGACCCCTCCGGCAGCAGGTCGGTCATGTCCTTCCAGAGGGTGAGCAGCTCCTCCTCCGTCCAGCCCGTGAGCTGGCCCGCCGTGGACGGGTCGGCAGTGAGGGAGCCGTCGTCGCCGATGGAGTAGGAGATGAGGGCCTTCTCCTCCGGGTGGGTGTAGCCGAACCCGGCCTCGTCTCCCTCCAGGTACTTGATGGTGTATTGGTCGTAGAGGCCGGAGAGCTCCGTGAGCAGGGAGGCCTCCCTGGGCCGCCAGGCCCACTGTCCGGCGGCAAGCCGGGCCTCCCGCAGGGGGCGGATCTGGAGCCACAGGTCCAGGGCGGCCTGGCGCTCTTCCTCGGTGATGTAGCCGGTGAGCCGGCCCAGCTGGGTGTCCAGCTCGGCCTGGGCCGCCGGGTCGGTGGCCGCCGTGGTGGCGGAGGGGGAAGGGGTGGTCTCCGGCTTACCGCCGCAGCCGGCGAGCATGCTCAGGAGCAGCAGGCCGGCGGCGGCACGGGCAGCGGATCTGGGGAAGGGGGTTCTCACAGATCGGTGTCCTCCTCT
>CAUBHZ010000075.1 GCA_958435885.1 uncultured Intestinimonas sp.
GGTCTTGGTGGAGACCTCCTTCACCAGCTGGGCGCCCATGTTCTCAAAGGGATCGGGCAGCTCAATCTCCTTGGCGATGGTCACGCCGTCGTTGGTGATGAGGGGAGTGCCGAACTTCTTGTCCAGCACCACGTTGCGGCCCTTGGGGCCCAGGGTGATCTTAACGGTGTCGGCGAGCTGGTTGACACCGCGCTCCAGAGCGCGGCGGGCGTCCTCGCCGTAAATGATCTGCTTGGCCATGAAAAATTACCTCCTATACGATGATGGGCCGGCGGTCACGCCGCGCCCTGTAAACGCAGAAATCAAACCGGATCTTACTCCACGATGGCCAGGATGTCGCCCTGACGGACGATGGTGTACTCCTCGCCGTCCAGCTTCACCTCGGTGCCGGCGTACTTGCTGGTGATGACCTTGTCGCCCTTCTTCACGGTCATGACGACTTCCTTGCCATCCACCATGCCGCCGGGACCCACCTCGATGACTTCGGCCATCTCGGGCTTCTCCTTGGCGGCGCCGGTGAGGATGATACCGCTCTTGGTGGTCTCCTCGGCCTCCACCATCTTGATGATCACTCTGTCTGCAAGGGGCTTGAGCTTCATTTGAGGTTCCTCCTTATATGGTTATGGTTTTTGTCCATCTACGATTCAGGTGTTAGCACTCGAAAAACCTGAGTGCTAACTTCGAGTATGATGATACCGCTACTTGCCAAAAAAATCAACCCCCAATTTTGAAAATCGGGGGTTGATTTTCATAAAATTCACCTTTTGTTCACAAAGGGACAGGCGGAGTGCCAGAACTAGCCGCCGGGGGTGTGGTAGTCCAGGCCGGCGGGGTAGAAAAACCACACCTTTTTGGGGGAGAGGGAGACGGTGAATTCCTTGGAACGCATGACCTCGCCGTCCACCACCGCCGTCAGCTCTTGGGGGGAGGAGAAGGAAAAGGAGGTGCCGTGAAAGTGGGAGAGGACCTCCGGGTGCTCCCGGTAGCGGCCCGTGGAATAGGCGCCCAGAAGGCGGAAGAAGGTGAAGCGGCTCACCTTGGGCACCACCAGCATGTCCAGAATGCCGTCGTCGGGCTGGGCGTCCCCCACCGGCATGAAGCCGCCGCCGTAGTGGCGGCCGTTGCAGATGCAGATGATGGTGCTCTCGCCGTTCAGGACGGTGTCTCCGGCCCGGATGACGGTGGGCCGGGAGAGGCCCTTGAAGAGGACGTTCACCACCAGGGAGGCAGCATAAGCCGCCATGCCGTTCAGGAAGGGGAGGGCCTTGTACTTGTGGACGTCGGCGGCGATGCGGGCGTCCACCCCGGCGCAGCACACGTCAATGCCCAATCGGCCGTTGCAGTCCATGAGGTCAAAGGCGGCCTGTGGACCGGCGGCCAGGGCCGCCAGGTCGGAGAAGGCCGTCCGGTAGGTGGGGCCGAAGAGCTTGATGAAGTCGTTGCCGGTGCCCTTGGGTACGTTGGTGACGGCGGCGTTGTCAAAGCCCGCCGCGGCGTTCACCACCTCGTTGAGGGTGCCGTCCCCGCCGCAGGCGTAGAGCCGGACTTGCTCCCCTGACTCCGCCGCCGCCCTGGCCCGGCGCTCACAGTCTCCGGGGGCGGCGCCCAGGAAGACCTCGTGGTCCAGCCCCAGACCGGTGAACGTTTCCGTGATCTGGCGGCACAGGGCGTCGGTGCTGCCCCGCTTGCCCGCCGCGGGGTTGATGAGAAAGAGGTGCTTCAAGGGAAGGGCCTCCTTTTGGTGTAGATCAGTCACTGGCAGGGCGGCGTCCGGCCCACCAGTTCATCCAGCGCAATGCCGTAGAGATCTGCCAGCTTTACCGCGATAGAGAGGGGCATGTCCCGCTCTCCGGACTCATACCGCCGATAGCCGCTGTATGAAATGCCAAGATGTGCGGCCATCTGCTCCTGGGTCACCCGATGAGACTTGCGAAGCTGTTTCAGTCGTTGAAAAAATTCGTCTGTCAATTCCGACACTTCCTATTGACGTTCCATATGGAACGATTTATAATAAAATGCTCCATATGGAATGAAAATGGAGGGATAAACATGGAGGGACCGGTTCAGGCCCTATATGCATATGCGTTGGAAAAGATGCTGGAGCATTGGTCGCCGGATCAGCGGTCACGCTATTGGGAAATTGCAGAACAGTATGAAAAGGATAAAAAGCAGCTGCTGTGCCATCTGAAAAAAGAGGAGCAAACACAGCTGGAACGATTGACAGAAAACATGAAAGAATACATGCAAAGAGAGGGAGAGGCCCTTTTCAGGGAGGGGCTCTCCATGGGGCTTTCGCTGGGGCGGTTACTGCGGTAGGCCTACCACAGGGTGATGCGCTGCTCGGCACGGGCCATGCGGGTGACGATAGCGGCGGCCTCGGCCCGGGTCAGGCTGTCGTTGGGGCGGAAGGTGAGGTCCCCGTCGCTGCCGGTGAGGATGCCCTTGGCGTAGAGGCCGAAAATGGCCTCCGCGGCGTAGTCACCGGTTTTGACATCGGGGACGGCGGCCTTCACCCGGTTCAGGCTGTTGATCTCCGGGATGCTCCGGCCCAGGCTGGTGCGGGAGAAGATGGCGGCCATCTCGGCCCGGGTCACCGGCCGGGTGAAGTCGGTGAACTCCCCGGCGGAGATGATGCCGCTGGCCTCACAATAGGTCACCGAGGACTTGTACCAGGGGGTGCCCGTCACTGGCTGGAGGTGGAAGGTGTCTCCGTTGGCCTGGCTCTCCAGAAAGGCGGCCAGCTTCAGGGCCTCGGCCACCGTCAGCGTCTGATCCGGGGCGAAGCAGCTGTCCCCCACGCCCTGCATCAGGTTCAGGTTGTAGGCCAGGTCGGCCCACACCGAGAACCAGTCCCGGGGGGAGACGTCGGTGTAAGAGGGGAGACGCCCCTTGATGAGAGGGAACTGAGCGGAGGGCACCTGCCGGCGCACCATCTGGTCCTTCAGGGTGGAGAGAGGCACCACTGTGTCGGCGCCCCCGGCCGTGAGCACCAGGGCGTCCAGACCGTCCACCTTGTCGGTGCGGACGGCGTCATAGACAAAGGGGAAGAACTCCTGGGTGGTGCCGCCCTGCTCATCGGTGAAGGGGAGCATGCTCACCACCCCCCACTGGTTGCCCCTCTGGGCCAGGTACAGGCCGTAGCCCAGGTTCTCAAGGGTGTCGTACTCCGGCTGGAGCAGATAGGTGCCGTCCTGCCGGATGAGGCCCATCTTGTTGTCGATGCGCACCAGAGCCGTGCCCAGGGTGAAGTCCAGCACCGACTGGTACCGGATGGGGATGACCACCCTGCCGGAGGCGTCGGCAAAGCCCCACAGGCCGTCCTCGCTGGCCTTGGCCAGGCCCTCCTGGTAGCCGTGGATGGTGGGCGCGGCCAGGGCGCAGGACAGGGTCAGGGCCAGGGTCAGAAGAAAGGCCGCCGGGCCCCGGAGCTTACCGCTTCTTCTCATGGGGAGCACCTCGCTTTCCGTAGAGGAAGAGATCACATTTGAGCATGCCGTTGTAGAGCTTGCGCTTCCGGTCGGCGTTCCGGCCAAAGGTGCGCTCGAACTCGGTGTGGGAGGAGAGCAGGGAGAGGGTCCACCCGTCGGGCAGGGCCCGGAAGGCCTTGCCGAAGCCCCGGTACAGGTCCTCGGCCTCCTTCTTCTCCATGATCCGCTCGCCGTAGGGGGGATTGGTGACGATCTTGCCGTAGGGCGCCTCCCGGTGGAAGGTCAGGGCGTCGGCCACCTCGAAGCGGACCAGGTCCTCCACCCCCGCCTTCTCGGCGTTGGAGCGGGCGATGGCCACCGCCTTGGGGTCGATGTCGCCCCCCCAGATGTCGTAGTCTCCATCGAACTCCTTGTCCATGGCCTCGTCGGCGGCCTCCATCCAGGCGCTGGCGGGGACAAAGCCCCACTTCTGGGCGGAGAAGCTCCGGTCCAGGCCGGGAGCCCGGTTCTTGGCGATGAGGGCGGCCTCGATGGCGATGGTGCCCGAGCCGCAAAAGGGGTCACAGAAGGGGTCACGGCCCCGGTATTTGGAGAGCATCACCATGGCGGCGGCCAGGGTCTCCCGCAGGGGCGCCACCACCCCCACCGCCCGGTAGCCCCGCTTGTGGAGCCCGGCGCCGGTGGTGTCCAGGTAGAGGGAGGCGGTGTCCTTCATGATGGCGAACTGGATCTGATAGAGACTGCCGGTCTCGGGGAGCTGCTCCAGGCCGTATTTCGCCCCCAGCCGGGCGGCCACCGCCTTTTTCACGATGGACTGGCAGGCGGGAACGGCGTGGAGAGCGGAGTTGAGACAGTGGCCCTTCACCGGAAAGGCGGCGTCCCGGGGGAGAAAGTCCTCCCAGGGCAGCGCCCGGACCCCCTCGAAGAGGGCGTCAAAGTCCCCGGCGGGAAAGCTTCCCAGCAGCAGCAGCACCCGCTCGCCGGTACGCAGGTTCAGGTTGGCCCGGGGGATGTCGGCGGGGCGGGCGGCGCAGAGGACCCGGCCGTTCTCGGCCCGCACGTCGGAAAGGCCCAGCCGCCGCAGCTCGTCGGCACACAGTCCCTCCAGACCGAACAGGGTGGGGATGGCCAGCTCCAGATGTTCCATACATTGCTCCTATTCCTCCCCGCCTGGGCGGGGAAATGCCGCGGCAATGGCGGCAGAATTGTCATTTTTACCCCATTATACCGGAGTCCTGTGGAATTGGCAAACCCTTTTCCAAACGGCGGAGAATTTGCTGGCTATTCCGCGGGGGATGTGGTATGATGAAGCCAGACCCGGAGGTCCCGAACAGGGACCGTCCGCACATAAGGAGGGATATGGATGAGTATGAGTCTCTTTTGGCTCGTTGCCATGGTGCTCTTCGGCGTGCTGGAGGCGGTGACGGTGGGGCTCACCTCCATCTGGTTCGCCTTGGGCGCCCTGGGCGCGCTGGCCGCCGCCGCCGCATCGGCACCGGTCATCGTGCAGATTGTGGTGTTCCTGGGAGTCTCCTTCCTGACCCTGCTGCTGGTGCGCCCCCTGGCCCAGCACTACGTCAATGACCGCAAGGTGGCCACCAACGCCGACCGGGTCATCGGACGGGAGGCTGTGGTCACCGAGGACATCGACAACATCCAGGGAAAGGGACGGGTCTCCATCTCCGGCGCCGACTGGACCGCACGGGCTGAGGACGATCGGCCCATTCCCGCGGGCAGCACGGTCCGGGTACTCCGCATCGAAGGCGTCAAGGTCATCGTCGCCCCTGCCGGCGCCGCCGGCGAGCCCCAGCCCGCGCCCTGATCCGGGCCGCGGCACCTGAGTGAAGGAGGTTTTTCGTATGGAATTTCTGGCCGCACTGGGGGGACTCCTGGTCCCCATCATCCTCATCGTCCTGGTCATCCTCATCCTGGCCGCCAACATCAAGGTGGTCCAGCAGTCCAAGGCCTACGTGGTGGAGCGCCTGGGTGCCTTCCACTCCGTGTGGGGCGTGGGCATCCACTTCAAGGTCCCCTTCATCGAGAAGGTGGCCAAGGTGGTCTCCCTCAAGGAGCAGGTGGTGGACTTCGCTCCCCAGCCCGTCATCACCAAGGATAACGTCACCATGCAGATCGACACCGTGATCTACTTCCAGATCACCGACCCCAAGCTCTATACCTACGGCGTGGAGCACCCCATGAGCGCCATCGAGAACCTGACCGCCACCACGCTGCGCAACATCATCGGCGAGCTGGAGCTGGATCAGACCCTCACCAGCCGGGACATCATCAACACCAAGATGCGCATGCTCCTGGACGAGGCCACCGACCCCTGGGGCATCAAGGTGGGCCGTGTGGAGCTCAAGAACATCATCCCGCCCAGAGAGATCCAGGACGCCATGGAGAAGCAGATGAAGGCCGAGCGCGAGCGGCGTGAGTCCATCCTCCAGGCCGAGGGCCAGAAGCAGTCCCAGATCCTGGTGGCCGAGGGCGAGAAGCAGTCCCTCATCCTCCGGGCCGAGGCCGCCAAGGAGGCCGCCATCAAGAAGGCCGAAGGCGAGGCCGAGGCCATCCTGAAGGTGCAGCAGGCCACCGCCGAGGCCATCAAGCTCCTCAACGAGGCCAACGCCAGCGATGCGGTGGTGAAGATCAAGGCCCTGGAGGCCTTCCAGGCCGCCGCCGACGGCAAGGCCACCAAGATCATCATCCCCTCCGAGATCCAGGGCCTGGCCGGCCTGTGTGCCTCCGCCAAGACCCTCCTGGAGAGTGACGCCAAGGACCCCTCCCCCAAAAAGTAAACAGAGGAAAAGCGAGAGCGCCGGACCAGTCACTGGTCCGGCGCTCGTGATTTTTATGTCAGGTTTTGAATAGTTGATAAGCCCGCAGGGTGAGTAGGATGGCCTGCTCCACGGTGGTGGTGTCCTTGGGGGAGAGGGTGGTATCCGAGGTGCCCTGGAGGATACCGGCGGCACAGAGCGCGGCTACGGACTCCCTGGCCCAGGAGGAAACCTGATCCCCATCGCTGTAGGCGCTGAGATCTCCGGCGGAGATCATCACTTCGGTGCCCGTCTGCTCTTCCAGATAGGTGATCGTCCTCCATAGGATCGTCGCAAGCTGTTCTCTGGTGAGTTCTGCCTGAGGTTCAAACTGATTTCCACCGCCTGTACCGGTAACCAATCCAGCAGCAGCGGCTTTCCGAACTGCTCTGTCCCCGGTATCCCGGAAGGGAAATCCGCCCGCATCTAGCTCACAGCCCATTACCTGCTCTGCTAAAGTGGTGATGAGGTCTGTAAAGTGGAGCCGGTCAATGGCAAATGGATACCCTCCGCTAGTCCTCTGTGTGATCAATCCCAGTTCTTCGGCCAGCGCAACATCTTTTTCTGCCCACGAACTCACTCGGTCCAGAGGATTGCTCAACAGTCCTAAGCGGTCAGATTGTGATACTAAGCTCGCTCCTTCTGCAAAGGTACTTGTCTTGTCGTATATAGGGTCGATTACACAATTTCCTTCTATATCCACAAAACCTTCCTTCAGTCCTCCGCCTACATCTCTTGCGCTGTGCAGCCCTTCAGAAAGAGATGGAGATATGCTCAGGTCACTTCCACTAATAACATGAGTCCCATTCGTATCAATGATGGCCACCTGTGTGCGGTAATTCGTGAGACCGCCGATGTTCCCCATCAGGACCCAGGCATAGCCGTCCTCAAATTCTGATATGAAGCTATACTGATACGGTATTACCAGTTCACCATTCTTATCGATGCAACCATATTTTTTTCCATCCAGACTCACGGATGCCAGACCACATGAATAGTCTCCCATGCCCTTGTATTCATCAAACTGTAAAACCAGGTTACCCTTGGTATCATAGTAGTGATATATGCGCTTTCCATCTTCAGACTTCATATATGCCTGGATGAGTCCATCACTTAACTCGCCAACATTTTCATATTGAAGCGGGATTATTATTTCCCCGTCAGTATTGATCGCTCCACACACATAATCATCATCCCCATCGGGTTCCATGATCCTTGCGAAACCATCTTGGAACGTACCGATGTGGTAATACTGACAAGGGATTACTTCCACTCCATTTGTGTCAATACATCCGATGCACCACTCTCCATTCTCGTCATAACTCCTAACGATCGCTCTGCCACAATGAAAATTGAAGCTCAAATCATAACGGTCTGAGAGTTCAAAGCTTTTTTCTCCAGCCATATTG
>CAUBHZ010000076.1 GCA_958435885.1 uncultured Intestinimonas sp.
GTCGGGGATGTCGCTGTTGGGGTTGCCCAGGGTCTCGATGTAGATGGCCTTGGTGTTGGGGCGGATGGCCGCCTCCACGGCGGCCAGGTCGTGGATGTCCACAAAGCTGGCAGTGATGCCGTAGAGGGGCAGGGTGTGGGCCAGCAGGTTGCCGGTGCCGCCGTAGATGGTCTTCTGGGCCACGATGTGCTCTCCCTGGCGGGCCAGGGCCTGGATGGCGTAGGTGATGGCGGCGGCGCCGGAGGCCACGGCCAGACCGGCCACGCCCCCCTCCAGGGCGGCGATGCGCCGCTCAAAGACGTCCTGGGTGGAGTTGGTGAGGCGGCCGTAGATGTTGCCCCCCTCGGCCAGGCTGAAGCGGTCGGCGGCGTGCTGGCTGCTGGGGAAGACGTAGGAGGTGGTGGCGTAGATGGGGACGGCCCGGGCGTCGGAGGCGGGGTCGGGCGCCTCCTGGCCCACGTGGAGCTGGAGGGTTTCAAACTTGTACTCAGACATGGCGATGTTCCTTTCTGTTCCGTATTGGATGGCGGTCACGATTGTGGGAACAGCGGGCACATTCGCCCGAAGCGGAAGTTGCTCCGCAGAAATCGGATGAGGCGGTCCTGCATGGCGGGCTCCTTTAACCTACTGAAACAGTATGATTTAGGATGATACCACGATTTTCCGCCCGGGTCAAGGGTGTGAAAAAATTTTCATCCGGGGCTTGACAGGGCCGGGAGGCGTGCGTATAATCATTCAATAAACCGATGACGCAGGAAAAAGTCAGGTCGGTTCCGTCACAGCGAGGGAAGGGCGGTGCAAGCTTCCCACGGAGCTCTGAGTAATATGGCCTGCGGAGGGCGGCTCGAAACGGGCCGACGGCTGGACGCCGTTAAAGGTCGGGGATATGTTGGTATCCCGCTGAGGGACCCTTCACAGGGGTCCGAATCAAGGTGGCACCGCGAAATGGTTCATTTCGCCCTTGACTGAGTGTATCCACTCGGTCAAGGGCGTTTTTTTATGTTCTGACAGGAGGAAACAGTCATGGAAACGCGTAAAATTGTGATTCTGGGGGCGGGCCATGTGGGCAGTCACTGTGCCTACGCCCTGGCGGCCGGTGGCGTGTGCGGGGACATCGTGCTGGTGGACGTGATCCCTGAAAAGGCCTACGCCCAGGCCATGGACGTCTCCGACAGCGTGAGTCTGATGGAGCGGCCCGTCCGGGTGCGCAGCGGCGGCTACGAGGAGTGCGGCGACGCCGACCTGGTGGTGGTGGCCATCGGGGAACCCCGGAAGCCCGGCCAGACCCGGCTGGACCTGCTGGGCCGGTCGGTGGAGCAGCTCAAGGAGCTGGCCGAAGTGCTCCGGCCTTTGCACATCACCTGCCCGGTGGTCACCGTCACCAACCCGGCGGACATCGTGGCCGACTACCTCCGCAAGGCCCTGGGTATGGACCGGCGGCAGTGCTTCGGCACCGGCACCCTGCTGGACTCCGCCCGCCTGGTGCGGTGCATCAGCCAGGCGGCGGGAGTGGACCGCCGGAGCGTGTGCGCCTTCTCCATGGGGGAGCACGGCGACTCCTCCATGGTCCCCTTCTCCGCCGTCACCGTGGGGGGCGTGCCCTTTGATAAGCTGGGCCTCTCCAAGGAGGACATCCTCACCCGGACCCGCCAGGCGGGCATGGAGATCATCGAGGGGAAGGGTTCCACCGAGTTCGGCATCGGCCGCTGCGTGGCCGAGCTGGCCGCCTGCATCCTGCGGGATGAGAAGCGGGTCCTGCCCGTCTCCGTCCTCCTGGAGGGGGAGTACGGCCAGGAGGGCGTCCACTGCGGCATCCCCTGCCGCATCGGAAAAGATGGCATCGAGGATATCATCACCCTGGACCTGACCGAGGAGGAGCAGCGGATGCTGGACGCCTCCTGCCAGGTGATCCGGAAGCACATCGAACTGGCGGCGTCCCTGTGACGGCTCCGCCCGAGAAAAGGAGGAAATCTGATGAAAAAGCAGCTCTTCGCCCTGTGCGCCGCCCTGACCCTGACCCTCACCGGCTGCGGTGCCGGTACCGCCAGCTCCACCCCCGCCGCCGACGCCTCCGCCCCCGCCGGAGGGGAGACCTACCGGGTGGCCATCGTCCAGCCCATGAGCCACACCTCCCTGGACCAGATCCGGGACACCATCGTGGCCAGGCTGGACGCCTCCGGCAAGGACATCCAGGTGACCCTGGAAAACGCCAACAACGACACCACCGCCCTGAACACCATCCTGAACAACTGCAAGGCGGAGGGGGTGGACCTGGTGATCCCCATCGCCACCTCCACCGCCCAGTCGGCCAAGACGGTCTTTGAGGGGGAGGATACCCCCATCGTCTTTGCCGCCGTCTCCGACCCCACCGCCGCCGGCCTCACCGGGGAGGACTGCGGGAACATCACCGGCGTGTCCAACAACATCCCCGCCGACCAGATCGTCCAGCTCATCTTCCACTTCCAGCCCGACTGCCAAAAAATCGGCTTCCTCTACACCTCCAGCGAGGCCAACTCCGTGTCCACCATCGCCGCCGCCAAGGCCTACTGCGACCAGGAGGGCATCGCCTATGAGGAGGCCACCATCGCCAACCTCTCCGAGCTCCAGACCGCCGCCCAGACCCTCCTCTCCAAGGGGGTGGACGCCCTCTACACCGGCAACGACAACGCCATCGCCTCGGCCATGGCCACCTACACCGACGTGGCCTACGCCGCCGGGGTGCCCGTCTACTGCGGCGCGGACTCCATGGTGGCCGACGGGGGCTTTGCCACCATCGGCGTCAACTACGTCCAGCTGGGGGAGCAGGTGGCCGACCTGGCCCTGGAGATCCTGGACGGCGCCGACCCCGCCCAGCTGCCCTACGAGACCCTCAGCGACTACGCCAAGTACGTGAACCTCCAGGCGGTGGAGCGCTTCGGTGGCAGCTTTGACCCGTCGGTCTACGAGGGCTACGAGGTGCTGGTGGAGGCCGACGGCACCAGCCACTTCGGCCAGTAAGGCCGCCAAAAGCCCATACATCTGGGGGGAGAAGCCATGGTCTTTTACAATCTGCTCATCTCGGCCCTGAGCCAGGGGATGCTGTACGCCCCCATGGCCCTGGGCGTGTTCATCACCTTCCGCATCCTGAAGACCCCGGACCTCACGGTGGACGGCAGCTTCGTCTTCGGCATGACCGCCTGCGCCGCCGTCACCATCGCCGGCCACCCGGTGCTGGCCCTCTTCGCCGGGGCGGCGGCGGGGGCCCTGGCGGGGCTGTGCACCGCCCTGCTCCAGACCAGGCTGCGCATCGAGCCCATTCTGGCCGGCATCCTGGTGGCGGCGGGGCTGTACACCGTCAACTACGCCGTGCTGGGGGGCCAGTCCAACCTGTACCTCCAGTACCAGACGGTGAACGCCGCCGGGGCTCCGGTGAACGAGTCCAGCCCCACCATCTATAAGAACTTCGCCGCCCTCTTCGCCGGGACGGACAGCCCCCTGCTGGGCGCCGACGCCCAGGTGCTCCTCCTGACCCTGGTCATCGTGGCGGTGCTCACGGTGGGGCTGAGCGTCTTCTTCTTCACCCGGCCGGGCATGGCCATCCGGGCCACCGGCGACAACGAGGAGATGGTGCGCTCCTCCTCCATCAACGCCGACCTCACCCGCACCGCCGGGGTGATGCTGGCCAACGCCCTGGTGGCCCTCTCCGGCGCCCTGCTGTGCCAGCAGCAGCGGTACGCCGACCTCAACTGCGGCAGCAGCATGCTGGTCATGGGCCTGGCGGCGGTCATCATCGGCCGGGCCCTCTTCGGCGACCGGGGCATCGTGGGGGGCCTGCTGTCGGCGGCGGCGGGGTCCCTCCTCTACCGGGTCATCGTCCAGGCGGCCTATAAGATCGAGATGCCCAGCTACGCCGTCAAGCTCCTCTCCACCCTCATCGTGGTGTGCGCCCTGGCCCTCCCCCTGCTGAAGCGGCGGGCCGCCGGGCAGAAAGGCGGTGCGGTATGAGCAGCAGTCCCCTCTCCATCCGGGGCCTCACCAAGCGCTTTGAGGCGGGTACCGTCAACGAAAAGCTGGCCCTGGACCACCTGGACCTGGAGGTCCCCGCCGGGCAGTTCGTCACCGTGCTGGGCTCCAACGGCTCGGGCAAGTCCACCCTCTTCAACCTCATCCTGGGCAAGCTCCTCCCCGACGAGGGCCGCATCCTCCTGGGGGAGGAGGACATCACCCGCCAGAAGGACTACAGGCGGGCCCTCAACATGAGCTGTCTCTACCAGAACCCCCTCCGGGGCACCGCCCCCAACATGACCCTGGAGGAGAACCTGGCCCTGGCCTACACCCGGAAGGCCTCCCGGTCCTTCTTCGCCGTCAACCGGAAGGACAGCGCCTACTTCCGGGACCTCCTCTCCCGGCTGGACATGGGCCTGGAGGACCGCATGAAGACCAAGATGGGCCTCCTCTCCGGCGGCCAGCGCCAGGCGGCCTCCCTGCTCATGGCCACGGTGGCCCAGCCCAGGCTCCTGCTGCTGGACGAGCACACCGCCGCCCTGGACCCGGGGGCGGCGGAGAAGGTGATGGCGGTGACGGAGCAGATCGTCACCCGGGACAAGATCACCACCCTCATGATCACCCACGACATGGACTACGCCCTCTCCGTGGGGGAGCGGACCATCATGCTGGACAACGGCCATCTGGTACTGGACCTCTCCGGGGACGAGCGGGCGGCCATGACCCCCGGCAAGCTGGCCGAACAATTCTATATCCGGGCGCGGCAGCGCCGTCCCGCCGGCTGAGGGCGGGCGGACCCGCCCACCTCACGCGCCGTCTTTTTCCGTCCCCGCGGTCACAAACGGGGAGGAGCGGAATAGACTGGTCTGCGGAAGCAAAGGGGCTCCCCGTTCGGGGAGCCCCTCATTTTTTGTGGTGAGGTGTTGTTATG
The DNA here is from genome assembly GCA_958435885.1 of uncultured Intestinimonas sp. The sequence continues at coordinate 4,916 of CAUBHZ010000076.1, forward strand.
TGCGGAATCGCCGGATTTTGTGACTTTCAGAGGGACTTTCTCCAGCGCCGGGGGGAGTGGACCCGGACCCTGGCGGATATGCGGGCGGCCATTGCCCACCGGGGCCATGACCAGACGGGGGAGTGGCTGCGGAGCCATGTGGGGCTGGCCCACACCCGGCTCTCCATCCGGGACCTGGCCGGGGGCGTCCAGCCCATGGTGCGCCGCCGGGGGGAGGCGGAGTACGCCATCGTCTACAACGGGGAGATCTACAACGCCGGGGAGCTGAAGGGGGAGCTGGAGGCGCGGGGGTACACCTTCGAGACCACCTGCGACACCGAGGTCATCCTCCTGGGGTACATAGAGTACGGGCCGGCGGTGGCGGAGCGGCTCAACGGCATCTTCGCCTTCGCCGTCTGGGACGGACCGCGGGAGGCCCTGGTGCTGTGCCGGGACCGGATGGGGGTCAAACCCCTCTTTTACACGGCGGAGGGGGAGAGGCTGGTCTTCGGCTCGGAGCCCAAGGCCCTCTTCGCCCACCCGGAGGTCACCCCCAGAGCCGACCTGGACAGCTTTCGGGAGATCTTCGGCGTAGGCCCCGCCCGGACCCCGGGCTGCGGGGTCTTTTCCGGCCTGCGGGAGGTGAAGCCGGGCTGCATCGCGGCCTATACCCGGGAGGGCCTGCGGGAGTACCCCTACTGGACCCTGGAGGCCCGTCCCCACACCGACAGCTACGAGGAGACGGTGGAGCACGTCTCCTGGCTGCTGCGGGACGCGGTGAAGCGGCAGCTGGTGTCCGACGTGCCCGTGTGCAGCTTCCTCTCGGGGGGCATCGACTCCACCGTGGTCACCGCCATCGCCTGCAAGGCCCTGGGGGAGGAGGGCCACACCCTGAACACCTTCTCCTTCGACTTCACCCACAATGACGACTGTTTTCAGGCCAACGCCTTCCAGCCCAGCCGGGACCGGCCCTATGTGGACCAGGTGCTCACCCTCTACCCCCTCCGCCACACCTATCTGGAGTGCGACGAGGCCACCCTGGCCGACCGGCTGGAGGACGCGGTGGTCATGAAGGACCTGCCCGGCATGGCCGACGTGGACGCCTCCCTGCTGTACTTCTGCGGCCTGGTGAAGGAGCACAACAAGGTGGCCCTCACCGGCGAGTGTGCCGACGAGATTTTTGGGGGCTACCCCTGGTTCTACCGGCCGGAGCTGCTGTACGCCGACGGCTTCCCCTGGTCCGCCGACCTGTCCGCCCGGACGGCCCTGCTGTCAGAGGAGACGGTGAAGGCCCTGGACCTGGAGGACTACGTGCGCCAGCGGTATGAAGAGACCCTGGCCCAGGTGCCCGCCCTGCCGGAGGAGCGGGGGGAGGACCGGCGGCGGCGGGAGGTGGCCTACCTCAACCTGCGCTGGTTCATGCAGACCCTGCTGGACCGGATGGACCGCACCAGCATGGCCTGGGGGCTGGAGGCCCGGGTGCCCTTCGCCGACCACCGCATCGTGGAGTACGTCTACAATGTGCCCTGGACCATGAAGTACCGGGAGGGGATGGAGAAGCGGTTGCTCCGGGACGCCTGCCGGGACCTGCTGCCCCCGGAGCTCCTCTACCGGAAGAAGAGCCCCTACCCCAAGACCTACTCCCCGGCCTACGAGGCTCTGCTGACCCAGCGCTTCCGGCAGGTGCTCTCCGACCCCCAGGCCCCGGTGGTCCGCTTCCTGGACCAGGAGAAGGCCCGGCGCTTCCTGGCCCAGCCCAAGGACTACGGCCGGCCCTGGTTCGGCCAGCTCATGGCCGGACCCCAGATGATTGCCTACCTTTTGCAGGTCAACACCTGGATGAAACGGTACGATCTGGGCTGAAGTGTCCGCCCAGGAGAGACTATTTACTGCTTTTAACAATTCAGCATGGGACTGGAAGGCAAAAGAGAGAAACTTCTGAAACTACCAAAATCCTATTGACAAACCAGACTTTCCAATGTTAGAATCGCCTCATAAAAGTAATGGTTATTATTACTAAATAATTTGTAAGGAGGAGTCACCATGCTGTTCAAGACCACGGAACAACACGAGGTCCTGCGGGCCCAGATCCGGGCCTTCGCCGAGGCGGAGGTGAAGCCCCAGGCCTTCCTGATGGACAAGGAGAACCAGTTCCCCGATGAGGCCATCAGGAAGCTGGGGGAGATGGGCCTCATGGGCATCCCCTATCCCAAGGAGTACGGCGGCGCCGGACTGGATATCATCAGCTACGCCATCGCGGTGGAGGAGCTCTCCCGGGTGGACGGCGGCACCGGCGTCATCCTGTCGGCCCACGTGTCCCTGGGCTCCTGGCCCATCTTCGCCTACGGCACCGAGGAGCAGAAGCAGAAGTATCTGGTGCCCCTGGCCAAGGGGGAGAAGATCGGCGCCTTCGGCCTCACCGAGCCCAACGCCGGCTCCGACGCCGGCGGCACCGAGACCACCGCCGTGGACAAGGGCGACCACTGGCTCCTCAACGGCGGCAAGATCTTCATCACCAACGCCCCCAAGGCCGACACCTACGTGGTCTTCGCGGTGACCACCCCCGACATCGGCACCAAGGGCATCTCCGCCTTCATCGTGGAAAAGGGCTGGGAGGGCTTCACCTTCGGCGACCACTACGACAAGATGGGCATCCGCTCCTCCTCCACCGCCGAGCTCATCTTCAACGACGTGAAGGT
>CAUBHZ010000077.1 GCA_958435885.1 uncultured Intestinimonas sp.
CTCACCGCCGACATGGTCCGGGAGCATGAGTCCAAGCAGAAGAGCGAACTCAACGCCCTCCACGCCCAGATCAATCCCCACTTCCTCTACAAAACCATCGACAACATCGTGAGGATGATCGAGAACGGCCAGCGGGAGGACGCCATCCGGGTGGTCACCGCCCTGGCCCGGTTCTTCCGCATCAGCCTCTCCAAGGGTCGCAACATCATCCCCGTCCGGGATGAGCTGGAGCATGTGCGCAACTACCTCCTCATCCAGGAGATGCGCTACAAGAACAAGTTCCACTATCAGATCACGTGCCCGGAGGAGGCGGCCAACCTCACCACCATCAAGCTGGTGGTGCAGCCCATCGTGGAGAACGCCATCTACCACTCCATGGACTTCATGGACGGGGACGGCCTCATCGACATCCGGGCGGAGACCGACGGGAAGGACCTGACCATCACCGTCTCCGACAACGGCCTGGGCATGCCCCCCGACGTGGTGGAGCGGCTTCTGACGGCGCCGCCCCAGCCGGGAGCCCAGGCCGGCGGGAAGCGGGGCTCCGGCATCGGGCTGAGGAACGTCCAGGAGCGCATCCGGCTCTACTTCGGGCCGGCCTACGGCGTCACCATCCAGTCGGAGCCCGACGAGGGCACCGTGGTCACCCTGCACCTTCCGGCCGTGCCCTACGGGGAAATGGAGGACACCTGATGAGCAAAAATGAGCGCCATATCTTTATCGGGGTGCTGCTGGTGCTGGCGGCGGCCCTGGCGGTGATGCTCATCCAGAATATCCTCGGGAGCGGGCAGCCGGAGATCCGGCGGGTGTCGGTGCTGCTGGACGGCGAGGGGGAGTCTTATTGGCAGAACTTCCGCCTGGGCGTGGACAAGGCCGCCCGGGAGCACAATGTGGACGTGCGCTATGTCTACCGGTATGACGGTCCCGCCGGAACGGCCCAGGCGGAGCAGCTGCGCCGGGAATGGGAGGGTGAGCTGGACGGGGTGATCCTGGTGCCTGTGAACGGCGAGGCCCTGGCCGAGGCCCTCCGGGAGGCGCCCTCCGGACTGGCGGTGACCGTGGTGGGTCCCGCCCTGTCCGGCGTGGAGGGGACGTGCACCATCTCGGCCTCCCCGGAGGAGATGGGCCGGCGGCTGGCCGACGCCGTGGCCGACAGCGGCGCCTCCTCCTGTGCGGTGATCCTCACCGGCCAGGAGGGGGAGACCGCCCTGCGCCGGTACCGCGGTCTGGAGGAGGGCCTCAAGGCCCGGGGCGTGGGCTGGCGGACGGTGATGGCGGCGGCGGTGGAGGCCCTGCCCGAGCCCAACGGCCAGCCGGTGGTGGCCCTGGAGCCGGGGACCACCGAGGCCCTGTGTGCCCGGGGCGGACCGGTCTACGGCTTCGGTGCCTCCAACAGCATCCTGCGCAGCCTGGAGGAGGGCACGGCGGCGGCGCTGGTGGTCCAGAGCGACTATGACGCCGGCTATCTGAGCCTCCTCAGCGTGCTGGAGGCCCTGGACGGGGCGCAGCCGGAGGACCAGACCCTGGACTGCTACACCGTTACGGCGGAGAATATGTTCACCGACCCCCTGGATCAGATCCTGTTCCCGGTGGCGTGAGACGGAGAGGAGGGATACTGTGAGAAGAGGCGTATGTGCGCTGCTGGCGGCGGCGCTGCTGTGTCTGACCGCCTGCGCCCCCCGGAGGAGCGGGGGAGAGGAGACGCTGCGCATCGGTGTGGCGGTCTACAAGGGGACGGACACTTACATCACCAACATGACCCAGGCCATGGAGTCCGCGGCCCAGGACTGGAGCGAGGAGAGCGGCGAACGGGTCCAGATCACGGTGTCCGACGCCCTGGAGAACCAGAACACCCAGAACGAGCAGATCGACCGCTTTCTCTCCCTGGGCTATGACGTGCTGTGCGTCAATCTGGTGGACCGTACCGACGCCGCCCGGGTCATCGGCAAGGCCCGGGAAGCGGATGTGCCGGTGGTCTTCTTCAACCGGGAGCCGGTCCAGGAGGACCTGGAGAGCTGGGAGAAGGTCTACTACGTGGGCTCCGACGCCCGGCAGTCCGCCCAGCTCCAGGCCCAGATCGTGCTGGAGCTGTGGGAGAGCGACCCCGCCGCCCTGGACAAGAACGGGGACGGAATCCTCCAGTACGCCATGCTGGAGGGGGAGAGCCGCCACCAGGACGCCATGATCCGCACGGAGGTGTCGGTCCAGACCCTGCGGGATGCCAGGGTTCCCCTGGAGCGGGTGGAGAGCGGCATCGCCAACTGGGAGCGCAGCCAGGCCGACGCCCTGGCCGAGAGCTGGCTGCTGGAGCGGCCGGACATCGAGCTCATCCTCTGCAACAATGACGACATGGCCCTGGGTGCCGCCGACGCCGCAGAACGGCTGGGGCTGGATTTTGGGAACATCGTGGGCATCGACGGTACCCCCCAGGGCCTGGAGGCGGTGGAGGACGGCAGGCTGCTGGGCACCGTGGTCATGGATTACGCCGCCCACGGCGCCGCCATTTTCCAGCTGGCCCGGACCCTGGGCTCCGGCGAGGAACCGGGAGAGATGGAAAATATGGAAGATAACACCATACGTATTCCCATGCACATCCAGAGGGCAGATCAGGCCTTTTCGGCTATTCCACCAGAAACCAATTGAGTATTTTGCATAAAACTGCCAAAGCATCGGCGGAGGAAAATAGAATATTTATGGAATGAGGTGATTTTTGCTATGGCCTTTTCCCGGGTTTCATGGTATGATGATCGTGGTAAAGCTCCGGAAGAGCTTCCAAACAAAAATCAAGGAGGATCTTACATGAAACTGAAAAAGCTGTCCGCTCTGCTCCTGGCCGGCGCCATGTGCGTGAGCATCGCCGCTTGCTCCGGCGGCACCTCCAGCACCCCTGCTCCCACCGGGTCCAGCGCTCCTGCCGAGACCGGCAGCGTGGCTGCCTCCGACCTGAGCGTTGCTGTCTTCTACTACAACTACTCCGACGTGTACATCTCCAGCGTCCGCAACAACATGGACACCATGCTGAGCGCGATGGGCATCACCCCCGATAACTACGACGGCGCTGGCAACCAGTCCCAGCAGACTGACCAGATCAACACCGCCATCGCCAACGGCGCCAACCTGCTGATCGTCAACATCGTGGAGACCTCCTCCCCCGATGCCGCTCAGAACGCCGTGGACGCCGCCAAGGCCGCCGATATTCCCATCATCTTCTTCAACCGCGAGGTCGACAGCGATGTGGTGAACAGCTATGAGAAGTGCGCCTTCGTGGGTACCGATGCCCCCGAGGCCGGCCACATGCAGGGCAAGATGATCGGTGACTATCTGGTCGCCAACTTCGACACCGTGGACCTCAACGGCGACGGCAAGATCTCCTACGTCATGTTCAAGGGCCAGGAGGGCAACGCCGAGGCCGAGTACCGCACCCAGTACGCCGTGGAGGACGCCGACGCTATCCTCACCGAGGCCGGCAAGGAGCCCCTCTCCTATTATGGTGGTGACGACGTGGCCACCAAGTACCTGGTTGACCAGAACGGCACCTGGTCCTCCGCCGCTGCTGTGGCCTACATGGACACCATCCTGGCCGAGTACTCCGAGGCCAACGGCAACATGATCGAGCTGGTCATCGCCAACAACGACGATATGGCCATGGGCGCCATCTCCTCCCTCCAGACCGCCGGCTACAACCTGGGCGACGGCTCCTCCACCACCATCCCCGTCTTCGGTGTGGACGCCATCGACTCCGCCAAGCAGGCCATCGATGAGGGCAAGATGACCGGTACCGTCATGCAGGACGCCGAGGGTATGGCCAGCACCATCACCGCTCTGGTGGGCAACATCCAGAACGGCGGCGCTCTGATGGACGGCATCGACGATGCCGCCGGTTACATCGTGGACACCGATGTGGCCAAGATCCGCGTGCCTTACGGCCTCTACACTGCCGACGCTGAGTAATCCAAGCGCACGCTCGATCGGCCCCAAGAAACAAGAAAGACGAGCGGGGCTGCCGGCAAGCCGGCAGCCCCGTTTCTGCTCCATGCGGAGCGTCTGCTTGAGACGCCTCCTCTCTCCGGTCCGGCCGAGGGAGGGCGCGCTTGAAGCAGAGGCTCTGAGGAGAGAATCGGAAAAGGAGGAGGAAGCATATGGATCAGCCGGTACTGCTGGAAATGCGCGATATCAGCAAATCCTTTCCCGGCGTCAAGGCCCTGGACAATGTCCACCTGACGGTCCGGCCCGGTACCGTCCACGCCCTTATGGGTGAGAACGGCGCCGGCAAGTCCACCCTGATGAAATGTCTCTTCGGCATCTACTCCAGAGACAGCGGCACCATCATCCTGGATGGCAAGGAGGTCAACTTCAGAAGCTCGAAGGAGGCTCTGGAGAACGGCGTGGCCATGGTGCACCAGGAGCTCAACCAGGCCCTGACCCGCAGCGTTATGGACAACCTGTGGCTGGGCCGCTATCCCAAGGTGGGCGGCATCATGGTCAGTGAGCGGGCCATGGCCAAGCGCACCAAGGAGATCTTTGAGCAGCTGGAAGTGAATGTAGACCCCAAGACCATCATGTCCACCATGCCCGTCTCCCAGCGGCAGATGGTGGAGATCGCCAAAGCCGTCTCCTACAACGCCAAGATCGTGGTCTTTGATGAGCCCACCTCGTCCCTGACGGAGACGGAGGTGGAGCACCTGTTCCGCATCATCAACATGCTCCGGGACAAGGGCTGCGGCATCATCTATATCTCCCACAAGATGGAGGAGATTCTCCGCATCAGCGATGATGTCACCATCATGCGTGACGGTACCTGGGTGGCCACCCGGCCGGCCAAGGAGCTCACCATGAATGAGATCATCAAGCTCATGGTGGGCCGCGAGCTCACCAACCGTTTCCCGCCCAAGACCAACGAGCCCGGCGAGGTCATCCTGGACGTGGAGCACCTCTCCGGCAAGTACACCCGGCTGAAGGAGGCCTCCTTCCAGCTGCGGAAGGGCGAGATCCTGGGCATCGCCGGCCTGGACGGCTCCGGCCGCACCGAGGTGCTGGAGAACCTCTTCGGCGCCATGACCAAGGGCGGCGGTACCATCAAGCTCCACGGCAAGGAGATCAAGAACCGCACGCCCCGGGAGTCCATCAAAAACGGCTTTGCCCTCCTCACCGAGGAGCGCCGGGCCACCGGTATCTTCGGTATCCGGGACATCAAGGAGAATACCGTCATCTCCAACCTGAAGAGCTACCTCTTGGGCGGCATCTGCCTGAGCGACAAGAAGATGCGGGAGGACACCGACTGGGCCATCCAGGCCATGCACATCAAGACCCCCAGTCAGTCCACCCAGATCCGGTCTCTCTCCGGCGGCAACCAGCAGAAGGTCATCATCGGCCGGTGGCTCCTCACCAAGCCGGAGGTGCTGCTGCTGGACGAGCCCACCCGCGGCATCGACGTGGGCGCCAAGTATGAGATCTACGAGCTCATCATCGACCTGGCCAACCAGGGCAAGGGAGTCATCATGGTCTCCTCCGAGATGCCGGAGCTGCTGGGCGTGTGTGACCGCATTCTGGTCATGTCCGGCGGCCAGCTGGCCGGCGAGGTAGACGCAAAGAACACCAGCCAGGAAGAGATCCTGACCCTGGCCGCCAAATATGTGTAAAGGGGAGGAACCGAGAATGAGTAACCAGACCAAGACCCTGGAAAAGCCGACTTGGGATGCCAAGCGGATCGGGGATCTGATCCTCAACAACGCCCTCATCATTCTGATGCTGCTGGCCGTCATTTACATCGCCATTTCCAACGAGAATTTCCTCAAGGCAACGTCCATCATCAACATCATCTCCCAGACGGCCGCCTACCTGCCCGCCGCCCTGGGTATCGCCGGCTGTATCGTCCTCACCGGTACCGACCTGAGCGCCGGCCGCATCGTGGGCCTGACCGCCTGTATCTCGGCCTCCCTGCTCCAGAGCACCGCCAACCTGGCCAACAAGATGTGGCCTGATATGGGCACCCTGCCCATCTGGGCCGTCATCCCCATCGCTATGATCATCGGCGCCGCCTTCGGCTGCTTCAACGGCTTCTTCGTGGCCAAGTTCAAGCTCCACCCCTTCATCGTCACCCTGGGCACCCAGCTCATCGTCTACACCCTGCTGCTCCTGTACGTCCAGGCCGGCAACAACAAGGGCATGGCCATCTCCAACCTGGACGCCTCCTATACCGACTTCGTCAAGGGCTCCATCCTGAGCATCGGCGGCACCGCCATCCCCAACTATGTCTGGTTCGCCATCATCCTCACCGCCATCATGTGGTTCATCTGGAACAAGACCACCTTCGGCAAGAACATGTTCGCTCTGGGCGCCAATGAGGAGGCCGCCCGGGTCTCCGGCGTCAATGTCTTCCTCACCACCATCATGGTCTTCGCTCTGGCCGGCGCCATGTACGGCTTCACCGGCTTCATCGAGGGCGCCCGCATCGGCTCCAATACCGCCAACACCGGCCTCAACTACGAGCTGGACGCCATCGCGGCCTGCGTCATCGGCGGCGTCTCCTTCGTCGGCGGCATCGGTAAGATCCGCGGCATCGTCATCGGCGTGCTGATGCTCCGCCTCATCTTCATCGGCCTGACCATGATGAAGGTGGACCCCAACCTCCAGTACCTCATCAAGGGCGCCATCATCCTCTTTGCCTGCGCCCTGGATATGCGCAAGTATCTGGCCAAGAAGTAAGGACTTTTACCAAAGGACTGTGCAGCGGCACGGGATTATGGTACAATAAGGGACAGGGCAGGAAGAGAAAGCCTGCCCTGTCTCTTTTTATCTAAAGGGCGGGACGCCCCGCCGAATCATAGAGAGAGGTGAGCCACATGGCCGAGATCGTCGGCAAAACGGAGGCATTTCTGCGCAAATACGGGCTGGACCCGGCGCTGGTAGACGTGGACGTCTGCGCCAGGGCCTTTCAGGCCGACATGGGAAAAGGGCTCCGGGGGGACCCGGAGGCCTGGATGATGATGCTCCCCACCTACCTGTCCCTGGACGGAGACATTCCAAAGGATACCCCCACCATCGTCATCGACGCCGGCGGCACCAACTTCCGCATCGGCCTGGTCACCGTCACCGAACGGGGACCGGTGGTGGAGGACCTGCGGGTCTTCCCCATGCCCGGCTCCCAGGCGCCCATCACCTGGGAGACCTTTGTGGATGAGGTCTCCGACGCCGTCCTTCCCCTGACAGGCCGCAGCCGCCGGGTGGGACTGTGCTTCTCCTACGCCGCCGAGATCCTCCCCAACCGGGACGGCAGGGTCCTCAACATCTCCAAGCAGGTCCAGATTTCCGGCTCCAAGGACAAAGAGCTGGGCCGGGACCTCTCCGCCGCCCTGGCTGCCAAGGGGGTGGAGGGGGTCACCTTCGTGGTCCTCAACGACACGGTGGCCGCTCTGCTGGGCGGTGTGGCCGCACTGAGAGAGGAGCGCTTTGACGGATACATCGGCCTCATCTACGGCACCGGCGTCAACACCTGCTATGTGGAAAAGCGGGAGAACCTGGGGAAGGTGACCACCCCCTGGGACCAGGACACCATGCTCATCAACATGGAGTCGGCCCGGTTCGACGGC
>CAUBHZ010000078.1 GCA_958435885.1 uncultured Intestinimonas sp.
TTCCGGCCTTCACGGCCTCCCAGCTCTCGGCGGCGGTAAGGCCCACGGGGGTAAGAGCCCCCAGGCCGGTGATAACTACCCGTCTTCTTTCCATCTCTGTCTCCTCCTTATACCGCCATGCCGCCGTCCACGCACAGGACCTGGCCCGTGACGTAGGCGGATTCGTCCCCGGCGAAGAAGGCCACGGCCTTGGCCACATCCTCGGCCTGGCCCAGCCGTCCCATGGGGATGGTGGTCAGCATGGCCTCCCGTGCCTTCTCAGGCAGGGCGGCCGTCATATCGGTGTCGATGAAGCCGGGAGCCACCGCGTTGACGGTGACGTTCCGCCCGGCCAGCTCCTTGGCCATGGACTTGGTCAGGCCGATGAGCCCCGCCTTGCTGGCGGCGTAGTTGGCCTGGCCGGCGTTGCCCCGGAGGCCCACGATGCTGGAGAGGTTGACGATGCGGCCGTACTTCTGCTTCATCATGGGCCGGTAGACCGCCTTCATGCAGTGGAAGGCGCCCTTCAGGTTGGTGTCCAGCACGGCGTCCCAGTCGGCCTCCTTCATCATGGGCATGAGGCCGTCCCGGGTAACACCGGCGTTGTTGACCAGGATGTCCAGCCGGCCGAAGCGGGTCAGGACCTCCTTCACCATGGCCTCGCTGGCGGCGGCGTCGGCCACGTCGGCCTGGATGGCAAAGGCTTCCGCCCCCAGGGCCTCACAGGCCTTCACCGTCTCCTCGGCGGCGGCGGCGTTGCCGGCGTAGTTCACCGCCACCCGGGCGCCCTGACGGGCCAGCTCCAGGCAGACCGCCCGGCCGATGCCCCGGCTGCCGCCGGTGACCAGGGCGCATTTACCCTGTAAGCTCATCTTTTACGCTCCTTTCAGGGCGGCCACCGCCGCCTCCAGGTCCTCCGCCGTCTCCACGGCGTAGGTGGTGATGCTCTTGTCCGTCTTCTTGACAAAGCCGCTCAGGGCCTTGCCGGGACCGATCTCCAGGATGGTGTCCACCCCGTGGGCGGCCATGTTGCGGATGGTGTCCTCCATGTGGACGCTGCTCTGGACCTGGCGGACCAGCAGGCCGGGGATGGTGTCCCCCTCCCCCAGCACGTCGCCCTTGCAGTTGAAGAGGACGGGGAAGGCCATGGGGGCAAAGGTCTCGCCCCGGAATCGCTCCTCCAGAGCGGCGCCGGCGGGAGCCATCAGAGAGGTGTGGAAGGGACCGCTCACCTTCAGGGGCAGGACCCGCTTGGCGCCGGCCTCCTTTGCCAGCCGGCCGGCCTCCTCCACGGCGGCTGCGTCGCCGCCGATGACGATCTGACCGGGGCAGTTGAGGTTGGCGATCTCGGCCACCCCCAGGTGGGAGGCGGCGTCGCAGCACTTCTGGAGCTCCTCACGGCCCAGCATGAGGACGGCGGCCATGGAGCTGGGCCGGTCGTGGACGGCCTCGGCCATGGCCTTGCCCCGGAAGGCCACCAGCTCGATGGCCTGCTCAGGGCTCAGGACCCCGGCGGCGCACAGGGCGGAGTACTCGCCCAGGCTCAGGCCGGCGGCCATGGCCGGGCGGATGCCCTTCTCGTAGAGGACGGCGGTGACGCCGGCGGCAAAGGCCACCATGCAGGGCTGGGTGTACTGGGTCTGGTTGAGCTGCTCCTCGGGTCCCTCAAAACACAGCTTCTTGAGGTCGAAGTCCAGCTTGGCGGCATCCATCACCGCCCGGAAGGCGGGATAGGCCTCATAGAGGTCCCTGCCCATGCCCACGTGCTGAGTGCCCTGACCGGCGTAGAGGAAGGCCAGCTTCATCAAAAGCCCTCCTTCTCAAGGCGGTCCAGGACGGACTTGCAGCCGCCGCACAGGTCCTCCAGGATGGCCCGGACGGGGCGGATCTCGTGGAGCATGCCGGCCACCTGACCGGCCATGAGGCTGCCGTTCTTGGTATCGCCCTCAAAGACGGCCCGGCGCAGGGAGCCCAGGGTGAACTGCTCCAGCTCCATCTTGTCGGCCCCCTCCTTCTCCTTGGCGATGTAGGCCTTGGCCATGGGGTTCTTCAGGATGCGGACGGGGGTGCCGCCGATGCGGCCGGTGACCACGGTGCCGCTGTCCTTGGCCTTGAGGACGGCCGCCTTGTAATTTTCATGGATGGGGCACTCCTGGCTGACCAGCAGGCAGGTACCCACCTGGGCGCCGCAGGCGCCCAGGGCGAAGGCGGCCACCAGCTGGCGGCTGTCGGCGATGCCGCCGGCGGCCACCACGGGGATGTCCACAGCGTCGCAGACCTGGGGGACCAGGGCCATGGTGGTGAGCTCACCCACATGGCCGCCGGACTCGGTGCCCTCGGCGATGACGCCGTCGGCGCCCGCCCGGGCCACCAGCTTGGCCAGGGCCACCACGGAGACCACCGGGAAGACCTTGGCCCCGGCTTCCTTCCACATGGGGATGAAGGAGGCGGGGTTGCCGGCGCCGGTGGTGATGAAGGGGACCTTCTCCTCGGCGGCGATCTGGGCCATCTCCTTGGCCTGTGGGTGCATGAGCATGATGTTCACGCCGAAGGGCTTGTCGGTGAGAGTGCGGCACTTGCGGATGTTCTCCCGGAAAGTGTCGGCATTCATGCCGCCTCCGCCGATGAGGCCCATGGCCCCGGCATTGGAGACGGCGGCGGCGAACTCACCGGTGGCGATGTTGGCCATGCCGCCCTGGATAATGGGGAATTCCGTCCCCAGGATCTCGTTCAATTTCATGGTATTGACCGTCCTTACTCTCTTGATGGCAGCCGCTGCCGGCCTGCCCTTGTTACCATTCCAGCAGGACGCCGCCCCAGGTGAGGCCGGCGCCGAAGCCCACGCACAGGATCTTCTGGCCCCGCTTCAGCAGCCCCTGCTCCGCCATCTCGTCCAGGGCGATGGGGATGCTGGCCGCCGAGGTGTTGCCGTAGCGCATCATGTTCTGATAAAACTTCTCGCTGGGGACCTTCAGCTTCTTGGCCACATGGTCGATGATGCGCTTGTTGGCCTGGTGGGGCACGAACCAGTCGATGTCCTCCAGCCCGAGGCCGGTCTCCTCCAGCAGGGCGTGGATGCAGTGGGGCACCGCCTCCACAGCGAAGCGGAAGACCTTCTGGCCGTCCATGTGGATGTAGGGCCGCTCAGGGCCTGGTCCCTCGATGAAGATGGCCTCGGCGTCTCCCCGGGCTCCCAGGGTCCAGGCGTAGAGGCTGCCCTCCTCCAAAGTCACCACCGCCGCGCCGGCGCCGTCGCCGAAGAGGACGCAGGTGCCCCGGTCGGTGAAGTCGGTGATGTGGCTGAGGGCCTCCGCCCCGATGACCAGAGCATAGGGCCGGCGGCTCTGGAGCAGGAAGCCCCGGGCCACCTGGAGGGCGTAGATGAAGCCGGTGCAGCCCACGTTCATGTCAAAGCAGGGGATGTCCTCGGGGAGGCCCAGCCTCTGCTGCAGCAGGCAGGCGCTGGTGGGCGCCGAGCAGTCGGGGGTGACGGTGGCCACGATGCAGGCACACAGGTCCTTGACGTCCACCTCTCCCCGCTCCAGTGCGGCGGAGGCGGCTCCGGCGGCCAGATCGGCCTGGGTCTCCCCCTCGCAGAAGTGCCGGGTACGGATGCCTGTGCGGCTGGCGATCCACTCGTCGCTGGTCTCCACCAGCCTGCTCATATCGTCATTGGTGACCACCTTGGCGGGCAGGGCCCGGCCGGTGGACACGATCTTCAGTCCCTTCATAGCCCCTCCTTCCGGGAGCGGGGGTTGCCCATCCCTCGGAATTTTTCATAACGCCGTTGGGCGAAGTCCCCCTCCCGGACCACCCGGTCCAGGGCATGGGACAGGGCCCGGTCCACCGCCACGAAGACGGCCTGGGGATTCTCGTGAGCCCCTCCGGGCGGCTCCGGGATGACCTCGTCGGCGGCGCCCAGCTCCACCAGGTCCCGGGCGGTGAGCTTCATGATCTCGGCCGCCTCTCCGGAGCGGCTGGAGTCCTTCCACAGGATGGAGGCGAAGCCCTCCGGGGAGAGGACGGAGTAGACGGCGTTCTCCAGCATGAGCACCCGGTTGGCCACGGCCAGGGCCAGAGCCCCTCCGCTGCCGCCCTCGCCGGTGACGATGGTGATCACCGGCACGTTGAGGGAACTCATAAGGGCCAGGGTGGAGGCGATGGCCTCTCCCTGTCCCCGGGCCTCGGCCTCCAGGCCGGGGTAGGCGCCGGGGGTGTCCACAAAGGTGATGACCGGCCGGCGGAACTTCTCGGCCTGGCGCATGAGGCGCTGGGCCTTCCGGTAGCCCTCGGGCCCCGGCATGCCGAAGTTGCAGGCCATGTTCTCCTGGAGGCTCTTGCCCTTCCGGTGGCCGATGACGGTGACCGGATGGCCCTTGTAGAGGGCCACGCCCCCCAGGATGGCGGGGTCCTCCCGGCACTGCCGGTCCCCCTTGCACTCGAAAAAGTCGGTAAAGAGCGCGGAGATGTAGTCCGCCGTGCCGGGCCGGCCGGCGTGGCGGGCCAGGGCCACGCGCTCTGCTGCGGTGATCTCAGCCACGGTCCTCACCCCGTTTCTCATGCAGTCTCAGCAGGAGGGAAAGGGTCTCCTTCATCTGGCTCCGGGGGACGATCTTGTCCACGAAGCCGTGCTCCTCCAGGTACTCGGAGCGCTGGAAGCCCTCGGGCAGCTTCTGGCCGATGGTCTGCTCGATGACCCGGGGTCCGGCAAAGCCGATGAGGGCGCCGGGCTCGGCCAGGGTGATATCGCCCAGAGAGGCGAAGGAGGCGGTGACGCCGCCGGTGGTGGGGTGGGTGAGCACGGAGATGTAGAGCCCGCCGTGCTCGCCGAACCGCTCCAGTGCGGCGCTGGTCTTGGCCATCTGCATAAGGGAGAGGATGCCCTCCTGCATCCGGGCGCCGCCGCTGGCGGAGAAGATGATGAGGGGCAGGCCCGCCCGGTCGGCGTACTCAATGGCCCGGGTGACCTTCTCCCCCACCGCCGCCCCCATGCTGCCCATGAGGAAGCGGCTGTCCAGCACGGCGAAGACGGCCAGGCGGCCGTCGATCTTGCCCCGGGCGGTGACCACGCCCTCGGTGAGGCCGGTGTTCTTCCGGGCCGCCTGGAGCTTGTCGTCATAGCCGGGGAACTTGAGGGCGTTGGGAGCGGTGAGCTTCTCGTCCAGCTCCCGGAAGCTCTTGGAGTCCAAGAGCATGCTCAGCCGCAGGTAGGCTCCCACCGGGTGGTGGTAGCCGCACTTGGGGCATACGTACAGGGTGCGGGCCAGCTCGGTCTTGGGCACCATGGCGCCGCAGTCGGGGCACTTGCCAAAGACCGCCTTGGCGATGTGCTTGCGGGGAATGTCGGTCTCTTTGCCCTCACGGCGGGTCTTGAGCTGGATCATGCGCTCCCGCCGCTGACGAAAGGAATCTCTCATTTGCTGCCCTCACAATCCCACTGGAGCAGCTCGTCCATGTGCTGCTCCAAGAAGCCGGTATCATATCTGCCCTTCACAAAGTCGGGCTGGTACAGGATCAGGTGGCACAGGTCCGCCGTGGTGGGGAAGCCCTCGATGATGAGCTCCTCCAGGGCCCGGCGCATCTTGCGGATGGCCTCCAGGCGGGTGGGGGCATACGCCACCACCTTGGCCGCCAGGGAGTCGTACCAGGGGGAGAGCTCGCTGCCGTTGAAGAGGGCGGTGTCCACCCGGACGCCGGGGCCGCCGGGCAGGTGGAGAAACTCCACCCTGCCGGGAGCGGGGCGGAAACCGCCCCTGGGGTCCTCGGCGTTGATGCGGCACTCCAGGGCCCAGCCATTCTGCCGGACGTCCTCCTGCCGGACGGACAGTGAGAGGCCCGCGGCGATGCGGATCTGCTCCCGGATGAGGTCCAGGCCGGTGACGAACTCGGTGACCGGGTGCTCCACCTGAATTCTGGTGTTCATTTCAATAAAATAGAAGTTGCCGTCGTGGTCCAGCACGAACTCCACCGTGCCGGCGCTCTGGTAGCCGGCGGCCTGGGCCGCCCGCACCGCCGCACCGCCCATGGCCTCACGGAGCTCGGCGCTCAGGGCCTTGGAGGGGGACTCCTCCATGAGCTTCTGGTTGCGGCGCTGGATGGAGCAGTCACGCTCCCCCAGATGGACCACGTTGCCCTGGCTGTCGGCCAGGATCTGGAACTCGATGTGGCGGGGGCTGAGGATCAGCTTTTCCACATAGAGCTCCCCGTCCCCGAAGCAGGCCACCGCCTCCGCCTGGGCGGCGGCGTAGAGGGCCGGCAGGTCCTCGGCGGCGTCCACCCGGCGCATGCCGCGGCCGCCGCCGCCGGCGCTGGCCTTGATGAGGACGGGATAGCCGATGGTCCCGGCGATCTCCAGGGCCTCCTCGGCGCTGGCGACGGGACCGTCGGAGCCGGGCACCACCGGCACGCCGTTTGCGCGCATCAGGTCCCGGGCGGCGGATTTGTTGCCCATCTTCCGGATCACGTCTCCGGAGGGACCGATGAACTTCAGGCCGCACTGCTGGCACAGGTCGGCGAACTCCGCGTTCTCGGAGAGGAAGCCGTAGCCGGGGTGAATGGCGTCGCAGCCGGTCTCCAGGGCGGCGGTGAGGATGGCGGACATATTGAGGTAGCTCTCCCCCGCCTTGGCGGGGCCGATGCACACCGCCCGGGTGGCCAGCTTCACGTGGAGGGCGTCGGCGTCGGCGGTGGAGTACACCGCCACCGTCTCGATCTCCATCTCCCGGCAGGTGCGGATGATGCGCACGGCGATCTCGCCCCGGTTGGCGATCAGGATTCGATGGAACATAGACTCACAGCTCCCTGATTTGGAAGAGCGGGGCGTCGAAGCCCACCAGGTCCCCGTCCTTGGCCAGGACCTGCAGGATCACGCAGTCGCAGGGGGCGGGCACCTCGCTCATCATCTTCATGGCCTCCAGCACACAGAGGGTCTGGCCCTTCTTCACCGTGTCGCCCACGGAGACAAAGGGGGCCTCGCCGGGGGCGGAGGCGGCATAGAAGGTGCCCACCAGGGGCGCCTTCACGGTGGTGCCCTCCGGCTGGGCCTCGGAGGCCTCAGCGGCGGGGGCGGGCGCGGGAACAGGCGCGGGGGCGGCGCCCGGCACAGGGGCGGCCGCCGGGAGCACCGCCGCAGGGGCGGCGTATTTGTTCAGCTCCAGGCGCAGGTCCCCCAGCCGCAGCTTCATAGAGGCGGCGGTGGAGGCGTCAAAGCGGTCCAGCAGGGTCAGAATGTCAGAAAGCTCCATGGCTTACTCCTGATGGGCTTCCAGATAGCGGACGATGTCCCCCACCGTCTTCATGTTCTGGAGCTCCTCGTCGTCGATGGCAAAGCCCAGGGCCTCCTCCAGCGCCATGTTCAGCTCCACGGCGTCCAGAGAGTCGGCCTCCAGGTCCTCCACCAGGCGGGCGTCCATGGTCACAGCCTCCAGATCACAGCTCAGAGTATCTACGATTACATCTCTCACCTGTTCAAACATCTTCAAGTTCTCCTTTCGCCCGTGGGCGGGCTCTTCGATTCTATTATTTTAATTAAATTTTTTTAACTAAAATAATTTAAGCGTAATTGTATCAGGTTCCTGGAAAATGTCAATTGTGAACTTGCACAAT
>CAUBHZ010000079.1 GCA_958435885.1 uncultured Intestinimonas sp.
ACAGTCTTCCCCTTGACCCGTCTCCCAATAAATGGTATTTTATGGCACACCACTGTGAAAAGAGGGAGTGCCATGCGAATTTCCGCCGCCCTGCTCCTGCTGTTCCTGCTGCTCTTCCCCCGTGCCAGGGCTGCCGCCGCCCCCGCCGCCGTCACCCGTGGGGAGTTCGTGGTCCTGCTGTGGGAGAGCGCCGGGGCCGTCCCCGGGGATGCCGCCCAGGGCTTTTCCGATGTGCCGAAAGATGACAACTGCTCCACGGCAGTGGGGTGGGCGGCGGAGCGGCGGCTGGTGCTGGGTACCGGCGGCGGCCGCTTCGAGCCGGACCGCCCCATCACCCGGGAGGAGGCCGCCGTCCTCCTTCGCCGCTGGGCAGCCCTCCAGGGCCGGGACACCTTTCTCCCCGACGGGGCGGCGGAGTGCAACGACTACGCCGACATCTCCCCCTGGGCCGACGACTCCCTCTACTGGGCCACGGACACCGGCCTGCTGGAGTGGTCCCCGGGGGGACGTCTGGACCCCTGCGGCACCCTGACACCGTCCGAAGCCGCCGATATTTTCCACCGGTTCCGCTATGAACAGCCATAAAGAAAGAGGCCATCAGATTCCAAATTGGAATCTGATGGCCTCTTTCTACATTTCATCATCACTTTTTCCCCGGTCATTCTGCTCTTTGAGCACATCCAGGGCCTCCCGGAGGAAGGCCGGATAGGGCACCCCCATGAGGCCCAGGTTCTCCAGAATGGAGAGCCCCTCGTTGCCTATGAAGAACAAAATGACCGCCGTCCTGGCCCAGTCTCCCCCCAGCAGGAGGTCCAGCCGGGCACCCACCAGCACCAGGGCCAGCTCGGCGCCCTTCTTGCACAGCCCCCGGAAACCCGCCCGGCTGTCCAGGGCGCCGTCACCGCTCTTGTCAGAGCGCTTGAAGACCCCGGCCACCACCAGCCCGGAGAGGTAGTCCAGCACCATGCAGACCACCAGGGTCTGTAAGGCGGCGTCCCAGCCACCCAGGGCGGCGGAGAGGGCGGTGCCCACCATGGCGGCCAGGGCCAGAACGGCCTCCTTCAGTCCGGTCACCCCTCTGGTCACACCTCCACCTCGATCCAGCCCGTCACGCCGGGCGCCCACACATTGCCGTCCATGGTACTCTCATAGACCTTGCCCTGATAGAGCACCCGGTCGCCGGTGTTGTAGGCGTCATGGGCGCCGGTGGGCTGCCGCCATTCGGGGATGGCGTCCGGTTCCTCTGCGGTCACCCCCAAGGGGGTGTAGAGGGCGGGGGTGGCGTCCATGGGCCAGTCGGCCTGGCTGGTATGATCCTGGACCACCCGGTAGAGGTTCCCTTCGGCGTCGGAGATCCGCTCTCCGGCGGTGTAGGCTACCCCTGCCGTCCACTCCGGGAAGAGGGCACCCACCTGGGCGGCCTCCTCGTCGCTGAGGGCGGCGGCCTGCTGCTTGGCCAGCAGCAGCACCGCCTCCTGCTCCAGGTCGTACCGGTCCTTTTCATAGAGGATCACCCCACGGGCGATCTGCTCTGCTCTCATGTCTCTCGCTCCCTTCTAAGTGTCCCGCACCAGCTTTTCCAGTGTCTCCCAGGTGTAGTTCCCGGCCTCAATGTCGCCCCAGGTTGCGAATAGGGCCTCCATCCGCTCCCAGGTGACGTACCAGAAGACATACTCGATCTCCAGATGGCAGGGCAGGATGTCCTCGATGATCTGTTTCAGCTCCTCGAAGCCGTCGGGAATGCCGGGCACATCGGGGAAGCGCACCTCCACACAGCCCGGCGTGCCGGTCTCACTGGCCACGGCGTTGAGGCCGCAGCCGGCCAGGTTGTCGTTGATGGCCGCCAGGGTAAAGCTGTCCCCGCCGATGCGCAGCAGGGCGGCCAGGGCCGCCCGTCGCCGCTCCAGGGAGTCGGTCACCGGCCGGCGGACCAGCAGGCTCTCCACCGCCTCCAGTCCGGTGTCCTGGGCGGTGGTGAGGAGCATCTCCCGCTCCACCCGGTCCAGCTCGGACCCGCAGCCGTCCAGCCCGGCGCCGACGCCGGTGAGCTCACCGGCACCGTAGCCCTCCTCCAGCCGGTATACCCCCAGGGGGCGCAGCAGGTCCCTCAATGCCTCCGCGTAGCTCATGCCATCGCCTCCACGGTCAGACTGGACAGCTGGGGCAGCTCATCGGCGGCCACCGCCACATCGGTCTCAGGCGAAATCAGCCGATAATTCTCCACACCTTCCACAGCGTAGATAAGATCTCCCAGCTTGGCCCGCAGTACGTTTTCTCCCAGCCGGTGGCCGTCGAACCAGGTCCGCAGGGCGGACTCCACCGCCGCGCGCACCTGTGCGGCGTCCTTGTTGGCGGCCGCAGCCACCTGGACGGAGACCGCCACCTCCTTCATGGTGGGCGCCCGGACCTGGACCTCCACTGCGATCTCCCGCCGGGCCTCAAAGTAGGCCGTCAGCTCCTCCAGCAGCTCGGCGCCGGGTGCGCCGGACGCTGTGGCCACCACCACGTCCACCGTCCCCACGCCCCGGGGACGGGGAATCACCGTGGCCGCCGCCACCTCCTCGAAAGAGAGGGCGCCCTGCTGATAAAAGGCGGCGTTGGCGCCGTTGGGCATCCGGCGGTAGGTCTCCAGTACTCTGGCCCGGAGGGTCTCGTCGTCCTCCCGGTCAGTGCCGCCGGAGAAGGCCTCCGGGTTGGTGCACCGGCTCACCCCCACCGGAGCCACCGCCATGGTGAGGATGGTGCCCGCCGCCACATTGCCGGCGCTGCCCGGCTCCAGGGCTCTGGCCCGGACATCAGCCTGAGTGGTCCCGGCCCGGAGCACACCGGCCTCCACCGTCTCGAACCGCACCAGCCCCGCCGTCATGCACACGGTTCCGGCGGGGATCTCCCGGTCCTGACCCACGGCGGCGTCCACGGTAAAGCGCAGGACCCCCTCCGCCGCCGTGGCCGCCCGCCGCTCCAGCCCCCGGAGCTGAGCGTGCATGTCCAGGCATGTCCCCTCTGCCGTCTGGGGGAAGCACTGCCTCTCCACCCAGTCGCACTGGACATAGAGGGAAAATACCTGGGCGGCCATGGCGTACATCCGCACCGCCAGGTCGCCGCTGCCCGCCGCCTCAGTGCCGGTGGCATCAGCGTAGGCCGCCATCATCTCGTTGTAGATCTCCTCCACACTCTTCACGCCAAATTCCTCCCTTGCCTCACACCGTCACCTCCGCCTCCAGGTATTCCCCATTCCACGCCAGGGCCACCCCTACCCGGAGCCGGCCGTCCCGGGTGTCCTCCACGGTCACCCCGGTGACCTCCACGTCCTCCTCGCGGAGAGCCTCGGCGGCGTACTGCCGGGCCAGGGCCTGCCGGGTGCCGGGCTTTTCCCGGGGCAGCAGGTAGAGGCGGCTCCCCAGGTTCGGGAGGAAGGGAAAGCTCCCCCGCCGGGCCTGGAGCCGGAAGAGGACCCGCTGAAGGAGGTCCTGGGCGCCCTCCACGGTGCGGAGCCCACCCCGCTCGTCGGCCACGTAATCGCCGTCCTTGAGCAGCAGCGCCATCTATCCCAGTCCCCCTTCCTCTTGTTTTTTCGGCTCAAACAGTTCTTCCACGGGGACGCCGTTGAGCTTGACGGACCCCCGCAGGTCCACCGAGCCGTCGCTGCCCAGAAAGACCGCCGCCTGTCCGCTCTGGATACGCACCTCGCCAGGGGCCAGGTCCGTCTCGTCGCCGGGCACCCCGGCCACCCACAGCTCCTCGCCGTCGGCGCCGGACTTGAGCACCAGCACGGTATCCCCCTCCGCTGGCCGCCAGCAGTAGCCACCAGGGCTGAGCACGGGCAGGTTTCGCCGCTCGCCGGTGAGGTAGACCGCCGTCTCCTCCCCCTCCAGGGTGACCACGCCGGTCTCCGCTCCCTGTCCGCCCGTCCGTGCCTTCCGGCTCTGACTGGAAAGCCACATGGTCCATCCTCCTCTCTCAAATGGCTCCGTCGGGTTCGCCCAGGGTGAGGGTGGTGCCGCCGCCGTCGGCGTCGGCGGCCACCCTGGCCTCCAGTACCCGCCAGGTGCCGGTGCAGTCCCAGCCGGGCCGCTCCATCCGCAGCAGGTCCCCAGGCCAGGCGAAAAAGAGCTCCGGCACCGTGAGGGTGAGCCGCCGGAACTCCTTGGCTGACTGGCGGAGCTGAAAGTCGCCGCTGTAGCGCATGGCCTGGTAGTTGCTCTTACCCGGCATGGTCATGACCTGCCGCCGCCGGATCTGCTGGTCCACGGCCTCCCGGTTTTCCACCTGTTCCACGGCCATCCGGGCCTTGTCCCGGACCCGGATCTCAGAGAGGACGCCGTAGCGCCGCACCCGCCAGGCCATGTTGGTGACGGCGGTATCGCCCCGGAGCACCAGGGTCTCGCCGTCGGAGAAGGGGGCGATGACCAGCCGCCCCTCCCGGTCGAACCGGGGGGTGATGCCGCCGTAGTAGCAGGCAAACTGGTAGAGGACCTGCCACTCGCTCTGTCCGCTCTGGACGGAGAAGCCGCTCACCGCCGGCAGACCGGACACCTGGGCCACCTGAATGCCGTAGGGCTCCACGTGGTCCCGGAGGATGTCCTCCGCCGTGGCGGTGAGGTAGTCTGCGGGCATGGCCTCGTTGTCCAGCAGCAGGGCGGCCATCCCCCGTCCGCTCACTTCCAGGTAGCCGCCGGAGCCTTCGATCCGGTGCTCCACCTCGTCCACGATGCCCTTGAAGCAGACCGCACCGTCCACCGTCAGGGTGACCGTCACCGCCTTTTCAGCGCCGCTGGCCGTTCCCGGCTCCCAGGCGCACAGCAGCCGGAAGCTGTCGCAGGGCACCCCGGCTGTATATTCCACCTCCCACTCCAACGGCTCCGGCAGCAGCAGGGCAGCGCCGTCCCAGCAGGAGAGTCTCCATTCCATCATCCCACCGTCACCTGCTCTCCGGGCAGGATCAGGTTGGGGTTTTTGATCTGGGGGTTGAGGGCGATGAGCTCGGTGAGCTCCAGCCCGTAGTCCCGGGCGATGCCCCACAGGGTCTCCCCGGCGGTCACCGTATGAGTCCGACCGGTACTGCCGCCGCCGGTCGCCCCTCCGCTGTCGGCGGTGACAGTCTCCTCCCGCCGGATGGTGGTGTCGGTCTGGGTACTGCTCTCCCAGAAGGTGAAGGAATAGCTCACATAGTCCGCCCTGGGCTCCTGACGGAGGCTGAGCTCCACGAAGTAGACCTCCGCTGCCTGCCACACCGGGTGGACGAGGGGACCCGGTCCGGCCTGGTAGAAGACCGACGCCAGCTTTTTGAATTCCTCATAGGCCGTGGGCCCCACGAACTCCCCCTCGCCCTTCATGACCCGCCGGGTGAGCCCCAGATCCTGTAAGTGGTAACGGCCGAAGGGCACCTTCTGGGCCGCCATCTTTCGCTCGTAGTCGATGGTGTAGGTCCTGGGGTTGTGGGGCCAGACATAGTCCTTGTAGCGCATGGCCGCCAGCTTCAAGGCGGACCACCTCCCTTAGAAAAGTGTGAACCCGCCGTCGTAGCGCCGGGCGTCCCGCTGGAAGATCCGGTCCAGCTCCGCCGGTGTATGACTCTGCCCCCCCATCGGTACCGGCTCCCGGATGACCACCGGTCCGGCCTGCCGCAGGCCCTGGGCCTGCTCTGCCGCCGCTCTGGTCCGGCGCACGGCGGCGTAGAGCTCCGGCTCTGCCAGGGCGGTTCCCAGTACAGGCGCTCCGATGTCGGGTGCCGCCAGGACGGCCCTCCCGCCGTCCGCCGCTGTCCGCACCTCCCCGGTCCCCGCCGGGGTGCCTGTCTGCCAGGGCTGATCCGCCCCAGCCTGCCGGGCGGACTGAGCCAGACGGACCTGGCTCAGCTGTCGGACCACAAGGGGGAGTTCCCCGTCCTCCCCCTGTCCGACGCTTTCCTCCACCCGGTCCTCCGCCGGGCGCTCGCTCACTTCCGCCGCCTCATTTGCGGAGCTCCCAACCACACGCCTCACAGCGCCGGTCGTGCCGCTCCCCTCTTCGGAGGCCTCTCCGGCCTCCTTCGCTGCACCCCTAGGCAGAACGTGTTCCTTCAGGTCCAGGTCCTCTCCCTGATCCTCTTCCTCCTCCAGCTCCTCCAGGAGCCAGGTCAGCCAATCGGTCATGCGATCACCCCCCGCCGCAGCTGTTCAAAGCGTTCCTGGTCAAAGGCGGGGTTCTCCCCCACCTGATCTCCGTCCGTAGGGGCGCCGCATACAGGGCAGCGCGCCTCCAGCGCCCGCTCCCGGCAGGCCGGGCACAGCTGGGCGAGCCTCTCCTCGTCGTCCAGCAGCAAATTGACGGCACACCACAGGTAGTCGCCATCGGTCATGGCTCTGGCCCGCGCCTCGGTGGGCAACACCCCAAAAGCCCGGAGCACACGCCACTGAAGGCGCGCATCAGGCGTGTGCTCCAGGCTTTTTTTAGGCTGTCCACCGCCTCCGGGTCCCGCGGGGAGGGGTCGGCCTCCCGGGAGAACTCCGCCCACTGCCGGGCCAGTTGGGCGATCTCCGCCACGGTCAGCGCCCGGAGGACGGCCTCCCCATCGGAAAAGACGGGTTCGCCCTTTCGCTCCAGGGCTCTGGAGAGCAGGCAGGCGTTGGCGCACAGGGCGGCCTCCCGGCCTGTTTCCTCCATTGCCCTGCCCTCCCGCCGGGCCTCCAGCACCTCCCAGGCGGAGAGGACCCGCAGGGTCAGACCGGGGTGGCCTTCCACCGCCCTCCGCCGGGTGCCGCAGGACGGAAAGGGGCTCATCTCTCTCCGGCTCAAGCGGTGGTCTCCAGCCGCTTGGCGGCCACAATGGTCACCTTTTCCACCACCATGTCGCCCAGGGTGCCGGTCTCGCCGATGGAACTCCACTGGCAGCCGGAGTAGATGACCCGCCGGTCGGGCTTGCAGATCACCAGGGAGAAGTCCTCCAGGGTGTGGAAGTCGATACCGTCCCGGATGGCCTCGTCGGTGGCGTAGAGCCGGGTGAGCTCCACCACGTGGTTTTGCTGGCCGGGGATGGTGGCCACGGGCTGATCCTCGCCGAAGGCCTCCACCGTCCGGCTGGTCTTGGTGGTCTTGGCGGTGTAGCTCTGGACCACGGCGATCTTTTTGCCGTCAGCCTCCAGGTAGATGTCACTGCTGGTGGGAAAACCAGTCGTATTCATGTACTTCCTCCTCTCTCAAGGGCCGGTCAGACCGTGATGTGGGCACTCAGCCAGATCTGGTTGAGGCCGTGGGCCACGGTAAAGGAGAACTCCACCAGGCAGACGGTGGGGTCGTCGGCCAGGGCGGAGACGGAGACGGCGTCGTAGCCGGTGATGATCTCCCGGCTGAGCTTGTTCTCCAGCTCCACCACCACCTGATCCCGGATGGCGTTCCGGCTCTGCTCGGTGTTTTTGGCCCGGTTGAAGCGGCTGCGCAGGCTGTTGCGCACGGTGGGGATCACGTCGTCCACGATGCGGATGGTAGTGAGCTCCCGCCAGGTGGTGTCGCTGGCCTCGCCGGTCTTGGTCCGGGAGGTGACCGCCCGTACGATGGAGACCACGCCCCCCACATTTTCCACAGCGG
>CAUBHZ010000080.1 GCA_958435885.1 uncultured Intestinimonas sp.
TGAGGGCGGTCTCCTCGCCGCAGACGAAGGCGCCGGCGCCCAGGCGCAGCTCCAGGTCGAAGTCGAAGCCGCTCTCAAAGATGTTCTTGCCCAGCAGGCCGTACTCCCGGGCCTGGTCGATGGCCACCTGGAGGCGGTGGACGGCGATGGGATACTCGGCCCGGACGTAGATGTAGCCCTGGTGGGCGCCGATGGCGTAGCCGGCGATGGTCATGGCCTCGATGACGCTGTGGGGGTCGCCCTCCAGCACGGAGCGGTCCATGAAGGCGCCGGGGTCGCCCTCGTCGGCGTTGCAGCAGACGAACTTCACCCCGTCGGGGCTGACGGCGTCGTGGGTCATCTGCCACTTGCGGCCGGTGGGGAAGCCGGCGCCGCCCCGGCCCCGGAGGCCGGAGGCCAGCACGGCGTCGATGACCTGCTGGGGGGTCTGCTCGGTGAGGGCCCGGCCCAGGGCCTCGTAGCCGCCGGTGCCGATGTACTCGTCGATGCTCTCCGGGTTGATGACGCCGCAGTTGCGGAGGGCGATGCGGTACTGGTTTTTATAGAAGCGGGTGTCCGAGAGGCTGGTGACCCGCTCGGCGGTCTCCCCCTCCTTGTGGAGGAGCCGCTGGACGATGCGGCCCTTGACGATGTGCTCGGAGACGATCTCGGGCACGTCGTCGGGGGTGACGTGGGTATAGAAGGCGCCCTCGGGGTAGATGAGGACCACGGGGCCCATGGCGCACAGGCCGAAGCAGCCGGTCTTGACCACCCGGGCCTCCTGGTCCATGCCCTGGGCCTTCAGCTCCCGCTCAAAGGTCTC
The DNA here is from genome assembly GCA_958435885.1 of uncultured Intestinimonas sp. The sequence goes on from CAUBHZ010000080.1 coordinate 803, forward strand.
GATGATCTTGGGGCTGTTGGAGGAGGAGCAGCCGGTGCCGGTGCACACCAGGATGTGGGATCGGACAAAGTTCATCTCTTACCCCTCCTCCTTATTCCGCCGCCCCGATGGTATACTCGGTGACGGGATTGTGGTTGACCAGATGCTCGGCGACGATGCGGGGCACCTTCTCCGGCGTCAGCTTCACGTAGGTGACCTTTTCCTCTCCCGGAACGTAGACCTCGGCGATGGGCTCCAGGCGGCAGACGCCGATGCACCCGGTCTGGGTGACGGTGACGTTCTTCAGCTCCCGCTTGGCCACCTCCTCCAGGAAGGCGGTGAGCACCGGCCGGGCACCGGCGGCGATGCCGCAGGTGGCCATGCCCACCACGACCCGGATGTCGTCGGCGCTGTTTTCACGGATATCGATCTGCTTCTGCATCTTCTCGCGGATGGCTCTGAGTTCTTCCAGGCTCTTCATAGTTTCACTCCCTAACGTGTTGGTCTTGGTCCTTGGGACGGCTCATGCCGTCTCCCCTTCTCCCTCCGCCACATAGGAGCGCATCCACTCGGCCACCTCCGGCTCCGAAAGGGGGACGTCGGGCCCCAGCACGGCCCGGATCTCGGCGGTGTCGAAGCGGAACTCCCCCCGCCCGGTCCGCCGGGTGTAGGTGAGCTCCATCCCCTCCGGCAGGCCCTGGGCCAGCAGAGCCACGGTGGAGGCGGTGTCCCCCAGCGGGGGACAGTCGATGTGGTCGGCGTGGAAGGTGGCGGTGACGGTGGTCCCCACCCCCAGCTGGCTCTCCACCCGCAGTTCGCCTCCGGTCTGCTCCGCCGCCAGGCGGAGGAGAGGCAGGCCCAGACCCACCTTCCGGGTGGTGCGGGTGGTGGTGAAGGGATCGGTGACATTGGCCAGGAACTCCGGGGACATGCCCCGGCCGTCGTCGGCCACCGTGAGCAGCAAGAGCCCGTCCCGCTCCTCCACCGTCAGGTCCACATGGCGTGCCCCGGCGGCGATGGAGTTCTGGGCGATGTCCAGCAGATGGAGAGAGAGCTCTTTCATCCCGCAAGCCTCCTCACGGCGGCCCGGCCCTGTCACCGGGCGCGTTTATTCGTAGCGGTCCAGGATGGCCCCCACCTGATCGGGGGTCAGGCGTCCGTAAACATCGTTGTTGATCATCATGACGGGTGCCAGGCCGCAGGCGCCGATGCACCGGCAGGCGTCCAGGGAGAACTTCCCGTCCGGGGTGATGGAGCCGGTCTTGATGCCCAGCCGCTGCTGCACCGCCTCCAGCACGTCGGAGGCGCCCTTGACGTAGCAGGCCGTGCCCAGACACAGGCTGATCTGGTACTTGCCCTTGGGGTTGAGTGTGAACTGCGCGTAGAACGAGGCCACTCCGTAGACCTCGCTGAGGGGGATGTCCAGCCCCTCGGCCACCATGATCTGGACCTCCTCCGGCAGGTAGCCGAAGATGTCCTGGGCCGCCTGGAGCACAGGCATGGTGGCGCCGGGCTGTCCCTTGTGCTCGGCGATGACCGCCCGCAGCCGCTCCTCCTGCTCGGGAGTGCCGTTGTAGGGTACAACGGTCTTCACATTTGGCATAGTCGCGTTCCTCCTTTTTTCCCATACCGTGGATCGCCCGTCCGGCGGGGGACCGGGGGCGATATTCCCATTTTAAACGCTGGTTCTGGACACTTCAACCATTTTCTTTAATGAGGTAAACTTTTTTGGGACGCAAAGGGACCCGGGGCTCTTTGCGCTATCTTCCGCCCCGGCGCAGCCAGGCCAGCACCGCCGCCCGGGATCGGGCGGGCACCTCCATGAACTGCTCCGCCTGGACGATCTGGTGGAGGTAGTGGGCGTCGGTACCGGTGATGGTCTCCACCCCCCGCAGATCCCGCCGGGTGCGGGCAAAGTCGGGGGGACACCGACGGGAGACCTCCGCCAGGGGAAAGCCCATGGCCGGGTCCCACAGGCCCAGGTTGGAGAGCAGGGAAAAGCTGTCCCGGTCGATGTGGGCCGGGTAGGCCACCCCGCCGAAGGACTCCACCAGAGCGGCGGCCTCATAGACCCCGATGTTGGCGGCGCCGGAGAGCAGGGCCGTCTCCTCCCCCACCACGTTGTCGTCCACGTCCATGAGGAGCTGCCGGCCGAAGATGGCCGGATCGTTGGTCCGGCCCTCCATGCGGCGGTGGACCTCCGCCTGGAAGGCCATGGCCCGGTCCAGGTCGGGGAGCAGGCACACCACGTGGACCTCCTCCAGGGTGCACAGCTCCATGCCCGGGATGGCCAGCAAACCGTAGGCCTCGGCGGCCTCGCAGAAGGCCGGGCAGTTGCCGCAGGTGTTGTGGTCGGTGAGGGCGGCCACATCCAGGCCGGAGAGCTTGCACATGCCCGCGATGGTGGCGGGGGTCATGGCCTCGTCCCCGCAGGGGGAGAGGCAGGAGTGAAAATGAAAGTCAAAATACAGTTGGATGGCCGCCCACCTCCCGCGGGTATCGTCTGGTCTCTCTTACCGCATGAGCTGCTTGAGCACGGCGGCGGCGTCAAAGGTGGACAGCTTTGTCCCCAATATGTTGATGTTCTGCTGCTCGGCCCTCTGCCGCAGGGCCTCGTCGGGCTTGACGCCCTCGGTGAGCACCACACAGGAGACCTCCGCCATCAGGGCCACGGCGGCCACGTTCTGGTTGGACATGATGGTCAGCCACACATTGCCGGTCTGGGCGCGGCCCATGACCCAGCTGAGCAGGTCGCCCACGTAGCCGCCGCTGACCTCCCGCTCGGGTTCGGGCATGATGAATTCTGTCAGGGCCATCACATGGGCCAGTTCTCTTACGTTCAATTCCGGGAACCTCCTTCTGGTTTCTTGCCTGGGACCCGACGCTGCCGGAAGGGCGCGGGCAGGTATTCGTCTGCGTCGCCGGTGCCCGCCATGTACTGCATGCGTTCCCGGACCTTGAAGATACAGTCCTCCATGCTGGCCCGGCCCTGGACCACGTCCTCGGCCAGGGCGTGGCAGGAGGGGGCGCCGCAGGAGCCGCAGTCCAGTCCCGGCAGGCTGCGCTCCAGCTCCTCGATCTTGACCAGCTTCTCCAGGGCGGCGCCCCGGTCCTGGTCCAGCTGGAAGGAGGGTAAGTACTGGAGCTCCCGGTCCACCCGGACCAGCTCCCGGTCGCCGCTGCGGAAGTCGTACCGGCTCCGGGAGACGGGCAAGCCCTTCATGAGCTTCTTGATGCGCATGCGGGCGCCGTAGGGGTTCTCCACCGTGAGACAGCCCCCCACGCAGCCCTGGGTGCAGGCGCACAGCTCGATGAAGTCGGCCTCGGGCAGGCGGCCGTCCTCGATCTCCTCCAGCATGTTGATGCAGTTCTCGATACCGTCCACCGCCAGGTAGCTCTGACCCAGCCGGGCGGCCGACTCGCCGCCGCAGCAGGCCCAGCCCACCCCCATGATGCCCGCCGAGGACATGGGCTTGACCTCCTCCAGGTCCCGCATGGGACCCAGCAGCCGCAGGTAGATGTCCCGGATGGCGAAGGCTCCGTCCAGCACCGGCTTCTCCAGCCCCTCCGGGGTGTGGGCGGCGGTGACCTGGGAGGAGCAGGGGACGATGGAAAAGACGCCGATCTCCTCCGGCGGGAGTCCCGTCTCCCGCTCGGCCTCCCGCCGGGCCAGGATGGCGGCCAGCTCCACCGGGGTGATGGTGTGGGCCACGTTGGGGATGAGCTTGGGGAAGCGGGTGCGGATGAGCCGCAGGATGGTGGGGCAGGCGGAGGAGATCTGGGGCATGACCCGGTCCTCTCCGCTGCTGATGGAGTGGCGGGCGTAGTCGGAGAGGATCTCCGCCGCCCGGGCCGTCTCAAAGACCTTCTGGAAGCCGATCTTCAGAAGGCCGTTGAGCACGATGTCGATGTCGTCCAGGTGCTGGAACTGGCCGTAGAGGGCGGGGTCGGGCAGGGCCACCCGGTACTGGTACTTCTCCAGCTTCTCCAGGCTGTCGCTCACCGACTTGATGGCCTTGTGGGGGCAGACCTGGATGCACTTGCCGCAGTCGATGCACCGCTCGTTGAGGATGGTGGCCTTGCCGTTGCGGACCCGGATGGCCTCGGTGGGGCAGTTCTTGATGCAGGTGGTGCACCCTCTGCAGCGCTTGTATTCCAGAATGACGGAATGTTTCATCATAGTGGGATCACCCCGTTTCAAAGGGACGCCGGACGCCCCGTGTTTCAGTTGATGTGGATCTTCATGGTCACCGTGGTGCCCACACCCACCTGGGTGTCGATCTGCATGTCGTCGGAGCAGCGCTTCATGTTGGGAAGGCCCATGCCGGCGCCGAAGCCCAGGTCCCGGGCCACGTCTCCGGCGGTGGAGAAGCCCTCCTCCATGGCCTGGTCCACGTCGGGGATGCCGGGGCCGTGGTCGGTGAGACGGATGGTGATGGTGTCCATCCCCACGTCCACCTCCACCTCGCCCCCGTCGGCGTGGATGACCATGTTGATCTCGCCCTCGTACATACAGATGGAGGCCCGGCGGATGACCTCCGGCGGCAGCCCCAGCTTCTTGAGGGTCATCTTCATCTTGCTGGAGGCCTCGCCCGCCTGGATCAGGTCGCCGCCGTCCACCTCATAGTTCAGCTTCAGATCTCCCATGGTCACTCCCCCGCCAGTCCTCTGCTGTACAGCAGGCCGCAGGCCATGAACATGCGCATCTGGGAGCGCATGACCACGATCTCCCGCTCCCTGGCCAGCTCCAGAATGTCCTCGCCCGGCATCTTCCCCCGGACGAAGATGATGCACTTCATGTCCATCATCTCGGCGGTGCGCACCACCTGGGGGTTGACCATGCCGGTGAGCAGAACTGCCTGGTCCTTCACGTAGGCCAGCACATCGCTCATGAAATCGCTGGCGCAGGCCGACCGGACCTCCCGGTCCAGGTACTCCTCGCCGCACAGCACCGTGGCGTTCAGGATGTCCCTGATCTCAAACAGCTCCATACACGCTCCCCTTTCGTCGGCCCGGCGGGCCGCACTGGCTGCCTCCGCGGCGGCGGACCGTTCCCCAGGGTCACACCGGGCGGAGCTTGCTGCGTTTGCTGTGTTTATTCTATCACATCCCGCCGCCGGATGAAACAGCTTTTTCCACCGCTGCCGGGAACCGTTCTTTTTTCCGGTGCGAGCGCATTATACAAAGATGGCGGCTCCCGGCGGCCGTTTTTGTGTCTCTCTATCATTGACATTTGTTTTCCATGTGGTATATAATACCCTTTAACACAGTAAAGCGGTCAAGGCCGCGGCACTGGGTGTGGGGCGGGCGCCCCAGGCAAAACCGCCCCAAATTACAAATAGGAGGCTTGTCAACCATGAGTAATGCCCGCGTGTACAACTTTTCCGCCGGTCCCTCTATGCTCCCTCTCCAGGTCCTGGAACGGGCGGGCTCAGAGATCACCAACTACCAGGGCTCCGGTATGTCAGTCATGGAGATGAGCCACCGTTCAAAGGTGTTTCAAAAAATCTTTGACGACACCCAGGCCAAGTTCCGCCGCCTGCTGAAGGTCCCCGAGGGCTACAAGGTCCTCTTCCTCCAGGGCGGCGCCTCCACCCAGTTCTCCGCCGTGCCCCTGAACCTGATCGGGACCACCGGGAAGGCGGACTACGCCGTCACCGGCAACTTTTCCAACCTGGCCTACAAGGAGGCCAAGAAGTACGGTACCATTAACCTGGCCGCCTCCAGCGAGGACAGAAACCACACCTACATCCCCGCCCAGGACCAGCTGAAGCTGGACCCCGAGGCGTCCTATTTCTACTACTGCGCCAACAACACCATCTACGGCACCGAGTGGCAGTACGTCCCCGACACCGGCGACGTGCCCCTGGTGTGCGATATGTCCTCCGACATCCTGTCCCGTCCGGTGGATGTGAGCAAGTACGGCATCATCTTCGCCGGCGCCCAGAAGAACATGGCTCCCGCCGGCCTCACCGTGGTCATCGTCCGGGAGGACCTGGCCGGCCATGAGCTGCCCTACACCCCCAAGATGCTGGGCTATCAGCTCATGATCGAGAAGGACTCCATGTACAACACCCCGCCCTGCTGGTGCATCTACATCCTGGGCCTGGTGCTGGACTGGCTGGACGAGCAGGGCGGCGTGGAAGGCATGGAGGCCATCAAGCACGGCAAGGCCCAGATGCTCTACGACGTCATCGACAGCTCCAAGCTCTTTACCTGCGCCGTGGAGCCGGGCTCCCGGTCCGACATGAACGTGACCTTCCGCTCGGCCAGCGAGGAGCTGGACGCCAAGTTCGTCGCCGAGGCCACCGCCGCCGGCTTCACCAACCTGAAGGGCCACCGCAACGTGGGCGGCATGCGGGCCTCTATCTACAATGCCATGCCTGTGGAAGGCGTGGAGAAGCTCTGCGACTTCATCAAGGCTTTTGATAAGGCCAACTAAAGGCCCACATGCCGGCCGCGTTCTCCCGCGAAGCGGGCCGGCCGTCAGGCCGTCCAAGCGTTTTGCCGAAAGGCAAAACCTTGCCGCAGGCGGAATTCACTTCCGCCGAGGATGTGAAGTCTGACCGGGGTCCCCGCAAAAGGCTCCGCCTTTTGTGGGGATGGGCGGTATGCGGGCCAGCATCTATAACGCCATGCCCGTGGAGGGCGTGGAGAAGCTCTGCGACTTCATCAAGGCCTTTGACAAGAACAACTGAAGCGGTCCTTTGACCGCTCCAAATACTGAATTTTGGAGGG
>CAUBHZ010000081.1 GCA_958435885.1 uncultured Intestinimonas sp.
ATGACATGTTTTCAGATGGCGGACCCGCGGACGGCAGCGGTGAGGGCGTCCAGATCGCTCTGGTCGGGGTGGGAGAGGGCCCGATCGAAGTTTTCCAGCATGGCGGTGCGGCGGGGGCTCTCCTCCATGGCCTCGTAGCGGGTCCGGACGGCGGCGGGCATCCTGCCCTGGCACATGTAGCTGCCCACGACGGCGGCGCTCTGAGGCAGGTGTCCACGAACCGTGGTCAGAATATGGTCGAAGTACTCGGGTGCTCCTCCGAAGCCGGCAGTGCCGAAGAGGAAGACTTTCTGCCCGGTGACCTGGCCCAGGAAATCGGCCACAGAGGCATCACAGTCCCCCTTGTCGGTCCAGAAGCCCACATAGAGCACGTCGGCGGCCAGTGCCTCGGAGGATGGGGCGCCGCAGTAGAGGCAGTCCTCCGCCGGCAAAGCGGCCTGGATGGACAGGGCCAGCTGTTTGGTATTTCCGGTCTTGCTGCTGTAGACGATGGCGTAGGTCATGTCAGTTCTTCCTTTCATAGATACAGTGGACGCCTTTGTGGGCCATGAGGCCGCCCAGGCAGGCCTTGTTGCAGCGGACGCAGCGGCGGACGGTGCTGGCCTGGCCGCCCATCACCTTGTTGGGCCACTCCGGGTCGGCGATGAGCTGGCGGCTCATGGCGGCGCAGTCCATGCGTCCGGCGTGGAGCTGTTCTTCGATGAAGTCGGGGTCATTCAGTCCGCCCACCGCGCACACCGGCAGGTCGGTGACCGACCGGACGGCGTCGCAGAAGGGGAGAAAACACCCCTGGGCGCTGAAGTAAGGGTGCTTGGCCGGTGGGATGGTGTCGGTGAGGGCGGAGTGGTCGGCCAGGGCCACGTGAAAGCTGGTAACGCCCGCTCGCTCCAGCAGGGGGACGAAGACGGGCAGCTCCGACACCAGGACACCGGCGTTGCCGTAGTGGGGGTCCTCCATGCGGACGGCCAGCTTGTAGTCGATGGGCATGTCGGGGAGACGGCGGCGGATGGCGGACACCGCCTCCACGGCAAAGCGGGCCCGGTGGGTGGGGCCGCCGCCGTAGCCGTCGGTTCGGTGGTTGAAGACCGAAGAGCTGAAGCTGCCGCACATCCGGTCCCCGTGGACCTGGACCATGTCGAAGCCGAGGGCACGGGCCTGGACGGCCGCCTCGCCGAAGGAGGCGGTGATCCTGGCGATCTTGGCGGTGGGCAGCTTGGTGATGTAGGGTCCCACTGCCTGGTTGAGCCGCTCCCGGAGATCGTCGGGGCTCAGCCGCTTGGTGAGTACACCGGGGACGCACTTCAGAATGGCCATGAGGTCGGAGTCGGACTGGTGGAGCTGGGCGCAGATCATGCAGCCGTGGCTGTGGGCGGCGTCGACGAGTCTCTTGTAGTGGGCGGTGCCCTTTTTGGAGAAGAGGTCGGGGCCGAAGCCGTGCCTGCCCACAGGCACATCGCCCAGGATGATCATGGCGCAGCCGCCGGCGGCGATGGCCTCCAGTTTGGCCGCCTGCTCCTCTTCGGAGAGGCCCAGGGTGGTGGGGGCGAAGATGATCCGGTTTTTTAAGGTCAGTCCGCCGTAGTCGACGGGACTGCTGATGATGTCGTACATGGCTGATCCGCTTCTTTCTGTGCTGCTTTTGCCAGGAGGGAGAGCAGCTGTGTCCGCTCCTCCTGGGTCAACGGGTCAAGGACCACCTGGTCCCAGTCGAAAAAGACCTGATGGCTGACGGCGAAGGCCTGCTGTCCCTTTTCGCTCAGCCGCAGGCGGTAGGCCCGCCCGGACTTCTCCCGGGTGAGGAAGCCGTCTTCCACCAGCCGGGCCACCGTGCGCTGAGAGTGCCCCCAGTCCAGGCCCAGGTTGGCGGTGAGCTCCGCCTGGGTGCAGCCGGGGTGCTTTCCCACATAGATCACGGGGAAGAGGGAGCCGAAGTGGAGGCCCAGTTCCTGGAGCCGGTGGGAGGTGTAGGCGGTAAAGCGCCGGTAAAAGACGGTGGAGAAGTAGGCCAGAGTTTGAAACACGGGGAGGCCCTCCTTTCTTGACTCGGTCAAGTATAAAACGAAAACTTGACTAAGTCAAGTATAAAAATGATTGGGCTATAAAATTCCTAGGCGCCACTGCCTGGAAAGGGCGGGAGCAGGCAACACGGTGAAAACTTGTCTATACAGGGTGGGACACCTGCCTGACTGCCACTGGGGGGACGGGGGCCGGGGCGGCCGACTGGAGAGGAGAGGGGGAAAAGGAAATCAAAACCTGAAAAAATGAGAGAAAAATGTTGAATTGTGGAGGTTTTTGATATTATTTTGGAGAAAAAACCGGTACAGGGATTTGTGGACGGCGCCGAAAAGCCTGAAAGAGATATTGTGCAGGTTGTGTAAACTAGACAAAGCAGCTTGTATATACATGTTCAGTATGGCGCATTGACAATGCGGAAGGGGGAGGATTATACTTAGGTAAAAAGTACCGGTATTTTGTAGAAGAAGGTCGGGAACGGCAGATACCGCATCGAAAAGGAAGAGGGGAAGGGAGACGCGATGGGAAAGCGGATGCTGCACACAGGCGTGGCCCAGGGGGAGATCGGGCGCTATGTGCTGATCCCCGGCAGCGTAGAGCGGGCCAAGCTCATCTCTGAGTATTTTGATGAGCCCCGGTTCCTCTGCCACAGCCGGGAGTTTCTCACCTATGTGGGAAAGCTGGAGGGGGAACCGGTGGCGGTGACCTCCACCGGTATCGGCGGGCCCTCCACGGCCATCACGGTGGAGGAGCTCCACGCCTGCGGGGCGGACACCTTTATCCGGGTGGGCTCCTGCGCCTCGGCCTCGCCCAGGTCCAGAATCGGCGACGTCATCATCCCCAGCGGCGCGGCCCGGATGGAGGGGGTGGGGGAGCACTTCCTGCCGATCGAGTTCCCGGCCGTGCCCGACTACGGCATCTTCCGGCACCTGGAGCGGGCGGCCAGGGAGAGCGGCTACCCCTACAATACCGGGGTCACCATTACCAAGGATTCCTTCTACACCGAGTCCGCCCCGGAGACCAAGCCGGTGTGCGAGGAGCTCCTCTATAAGTGGAAGGCCTACGAGAAGGCCGGCGCCACCAACACCAGCATGGAGTGTGCGCCCCTCTTCCTCATGGGGGCGGCCCTGGGCCTGCGGACGGCCTCCATTATGATCTGTGCCACCAATTATAATGACTATTCCAACGACAGCAAGGACTATCCCAGGGACTGGGAGCGCCGGGCCATTGAGGTGGCGGTGAGCGGACTGCGGTCCATCATCCGGGACGACCTGGCCAAGGCGGCCGGCAAGGAGGGGTGACATGGCCAAGCGAATGATGCATGTGGGCCTGTGCGCCGGAGACGTGGGCGGCTACGTGCTCCTGCCGGGCAGCCCCGAGCGGGCGGTGCGGCTGGCCTCCTATCTGGAAGATCCCAAGGAGATGGCCTATTTCCGGGAGTATCAGACCTTTACCGGGCTGCTGGAAGGGGAGCGGGTCTCCATTACTTCCACCGGCATGGGCGGACCCTCTGTAGCCATTGCGGTGGAGGAGCTCCGCGAGTGCGGCGCCCACACCATGATCCGGGTGGGCACCTGCCAGTCCACTTCGCCCAAGGTCCATAAGGGGGAGCTGGTGCTCCCCAACGGCGCGGTGCGGATGGAGGGTGTGGCCAACCACTACGCCCCCCTGGAATACCCCGCCGTGCCCGGTATGGACGTGCTGGCCGCCCTGGAGGCGGCGGCCCAGGCCGGAGGACGGCCTTATCACATCGGCGTGGACATCACAAAGGCCTGTTTTTCCACCCAGTTTGCCGCCGCCGGACGGCCCATGGGCTATGAGCTCACCAAGCGCTGGGAGGCCTATGAGGCCGGCGGCGCCCTGAGCGCCGATATGGGCTGTGCTCCGCTCTTTGTGGCGGCAGGCTCCATGGGGGTCCGGGCCGGAGCGGCGCTGGCGGTGACCTGTGACCGGGGTGCCTACTCCGATGACTGGAACGACTGGCCGGAAGAATGCGAGACCCTTGTATGCGACGTGGCAGTGGAGGGCCTGCGGGAGCTGATTCGATGGGATCGGGCATCGCGGGCGAATCCGTGAGGGGGCGCTCGGAGGGGCTGTTGCTGGAGCAGATCCCTCAGCTGCCCACCCCTCTGCGCACGGACATCCAGCTCTATGTACAGGTGTACGACGTGCTCTATGCCGTCATCCGCAGCGGCGTGGGGAAGCCGGGGGACCTGATCCCCGGCGAAAACGCTCTGGCCGCCCACTTCGGCGTCAGCCGGGGCACCATCCGTCAGGCCATCCAGTACCTGGAGGAGGACGGACTGCTGATCCGGCACCAGGGCCGGGGCTCGGAGATCGCCGAGCGGAACCACCAGAACGGCGGACTGCAGAACTTCAATGACATCTGCCGGGCGTTCTGCACCATGCCCATCACCGGCACCCAAGTCACCTGGACCATCAGCGGTTCCGGCAGCTGGCTGAGTGAGCAGCTGCGGCTCTCCAAGGGGTCGCTGATGGTGAACTATAACATCATCTATTTCAGCGGGGAGGAGTCCATCGCCCTCTCCCAGCGCTTGGTGCCGGCCGTCTGGCTGGAGCGCTGCTCGGTGGACCCCGACAGCCGGGAGGAGATGGAGCACTTCGCCGTGGAGCGGGTCCCTCAGCTGGTGACCAAGGCCCGGGCCGAGCTCCGAATCCAGACCCAGGCCATCCCGGAGATCAGCCGGTCGGGGGAGATCCCCTACTTTTCCGTCAGCGAGCTCGCCTACGCCGCCGAAGACCAGGCGGTGGGGCATTTTAAGAACTACCTGCGCAGCGATTGCTACCAGCTCTATCTGGGGCGCAAGGTGGGTCCCAGATAAGTGCTTTAGAACCTGTATATGATCCGTCCGGCCCTGCCGGGCGGGTGATATAGAATCCGTAAACCCAGACAACAAAAACAACGGAGGAAAAGGAAATGAAAAAACAACTCGCACTTCTCTTAGCACTGGGCATGAGCGTCAGCCTGCTGGCCGGCTGCGGCTCTTCCAAGGCCCCTGAGACCACCCAGCCCGCCGAGCCCACCGGCACCGAGACCGCCGGCACTGAGTCCACCGGCACCGAGGGCAAGAAGGTCGTCTTCCTGGTCAACGGCAGCCTGGGCGACAAGGGCTTCTTCGACTCCTGCCAGGAGGGCATCGAGCGCCTGGGCAGCGAGTACGGCTGCGAGGTGAAGACCATCGAGATGGGCCGTGACGAGACCGCCTACGAGACCTATTTCCGGGATGTGTCCGAGCAGGACTGGGATCTGATCGTGGCCGCCACCTGGTCCGTCCAGGAGGTCTTTGAGGAGGTCGCCGCCGACTATCCCGACAACAACTACCTGTTCCTGGACGGCGAGGTGAGCTCCGACAACATGATCGGCATCACCTTCCCCTCCAACGAGGCGGGCTTCATGGCCGGCTGCCTGGCCGCCCTGAAGATGGACGCCGGCGACGAGAAGATCGATCCCAACCAGAAGATCGTGGGCTTCGTGGGCTCCATGGACACCACCAACATCAACGACTTCCTGGTGGGCTACATCGACGGCATCAAGTACATCGATGACTCCATCAAGGTCATCACCTCCTATGTGGGCTCCTTCGAGGACGTGGCCACCTGCCTGGAGATGACCACCCAGCTCTACAACCAGGGCGCTCAGATCGTCTACGCCCCCGCTTCCCAGAGCATCGTGGGCGCCGTGACCGCCTCCAGCGACTGTGACAAGTACATCATCGGCTGCGACACCGACCTGTACAGCGAGATGGTGGACACCGACGCCAACCTGGTCCGCAACGTGCTCTCCTCCTCCCTGAAGAAGATGGGCGACGCCGTTGTGACTGCCTCCACCGGTCTGTGGGACGGCACCATGAGCCTGGGCGAGAACTACTCCCTGGGTCTGGCCGAGGGCACCGTGGGCCTGGCCGACAACGACAACTTCCAGGCTCTGGTCAGCGAGGACATCCGCACTCAGCTGGATGAGATCGCCTCCAAGGTGGCCAACGGCGAGATCGAGGTCAGCAGTGCCTACAACATGGACACCGCTGCCATCGAGACCCTGCGCAATGAGATGAAGCCCTAACAGCATCGCGACCTGCAGCGGCGGCGGGATTCCGTCGCCGCTGCTCCTGTTTTAAGCACGGAAAGTGAAAAAACAATGCAAGGAGGAATGGCTGTGCCTGGGACGGAGATCCTGCGCATGGAACACATCCGCAAGGTGTATTCCAACGGTGTCGTGGCCAACAGCGACATCACGTTCGCGGTCAACCACGGTGAGATCCACGCCCTCTCCGGGGAAAACGGCGCGGGTAAGACCACGCTGATGAAGATGCTGTTCGGTGAGGAGCAGCCCACCCGGGGGGACATTTACATCAACGGAGAGAAGACGGTGATCGCCTCGCCCACCGCCGCCATCCGCATGGGCATCGGTATGGTGCACCAGCACTTCATGCTGGTCCCGTCCCTGACGGTGATCGAGAACATGATCCTGGGCATGGAGCCCAGGAAGGGGCTCATCATCGACCAGAAGCTAGCGGAGCGGCAGGTGGCCGAGATCTCGGAAAAGTACAACCTCATCGTGCCGCCCCATGCCAAGGTCCAGGACCTGACGGTGGGCCAGAAGCAGAAGGTGGAGATCCTCAAGGCGCTGCTCCACGGGGCCAAGATCATGATCCTGGACGAGCCCACCGCCGTGCTCACCCCCCAGGAGACCCGGGAGCTCTTCCACGAGCTGAAGATCCTCCGGGACAGCGGCTACACCATCATCTTCATCTCCCACAAGCTCAACGAGGTGCGGGAGCTGTGCGACCGCATCACCATCATCCGCCGGGGCCAGACCATGGGGGTCTACGACGTGAAGGACGTGGATGAGGAGGAGATCTCCCATCTGATGGTGGGCCGCGACGTGGCCCTCCACCTGGAGAAGAAGCCCGCCCACCAGGGCGAGGCCGCCATTGAGGTGGAAAACCTGACGGTGCGCAACGTCATCGGCCAGAAAAAGTTGGACGGCATCTCCTTCCGGGCCAAGCGGGGAGAGGTCTTCGGTGTGGCCGGCGTGGAGGGCAACGGCCAGACCGAGCTGGTGGAGGCCCTCAGCCGCAACATGGACTTCCACGGCGGCAGCATCCGCATCCTGGGCAAGGACATCAGCGGCATGAGCATCCGGCAGCTCCGGGCCCAGAAGGTGAGCCATATCCCCGAGGACCGTATGACCACCGGCATCGCCGGCGCCCTCTCCATCACGGAGAACGCCATGGCGGACAAGTCCTACGACCCGGAGTTCTGCGGCAGGGGCACCCTGCTGCGGCGGAAGAACATCAGGGAGTACGGCCGGAAGATGGTGGAGCGCTACAACATCTTCTGCAAGGACCCGGACGTGGCCATTTCCAGCCTGTCCGGCGGCAACATCCAGAAGGTGGTGCTGGCCCGGGAGCTCTCCAGCCACCCCGAGGTCATCATC